>CAINEZ010000483.1 GCA_903847905.1 uncultured Bacteroidota bacterium | reverse complement strand
CCAGAAATATTTTTACAAAAACCTGATGAATTTAAAAATAAAGTTTTATCTTTGAAAATAATTAACACAAGTTATCATAAACAACCTTGTGAAACTTGACACCTAACGATACAATAAAAAAAATAGAACTATGAAAAATAAGTTAACTCTCAAATCCTTTAACATTAAAGGTCTTAGCAACTTTGTAAAAGTTGTTATAGTGTGTTTATTATTTCCTATTTCAGTATTTACGCAAGGCAATGAAGCATCGGCAATTCTTGAGTTGAAGTCAACAACGCAAGGGATTTTAATACCGCGCATGGATGCAACCCAGCGTGATGCTATACCAACGCCGGCTAACGGACTTTTGATATATAATAATACTGCTGACAATAAATTCAATTATTATAAAGGTACAAGTCCTACGGGAAACTGGTATGAAATAAAATCTACCGCCGAGGCTCCATTTGCAGGTGGCAGCGTAAGCCCTGGCGGCGGCGCATCCGTTAATACCGACCCCAATGCAACGCCCGACGCTTCTGCTATGCTGGATATTGAGGATGGGGCGAACCATAAAAGAGGTATTCTTGCTCCGCGAATGTCGCAAGACGATAGAGATTTAATAACATCGCCCGCCGCAGGTTTAATAGTTTATAACACATCAACAAATAGTTTTAATTATTTTAACGGAAGCGCTTGGAAATCTTCGTGCTCTACTTTAATTACCGGAGCTGCCGGCGCTTCAGGAGAACAAGATCGTATAGGTACTGCAATAAGCGCAGATGTCTCAAATCCCGACCCCGACCAATCCTCCATTTTCGACGTATCCTCCACCGACAAAGGTATATTAATACCAAGGCTTACAATCGCTCAACGTGATGTTCTAAAACCTGTACAGGGGCTTACAATATACAATACCGATAATAAAGCTATAGAATATTATAACGGCGATGCGTGGTGTAACATAGAAACTGCCCCGGATGAACCAATAGCTAATCAGGCTTTCTGTTCGGGAGCTAATCCTAAGGTTTCAGACATTTCAGTAACAGGGACAGCAGTAATTTGGTACGATGCGCCAACCGGCGGTAATGTAGTAGCCGGAACAACGGCATTGGTAAATGGAACAATTTACTATGCAAGCCAAACAACAAGCGGTTGCGAAAGCGCTACTCGTTTAGCAGTAAAAGTAATATTATCAGGTCCGGCAGCTCCAACAGGCGCAGGGACACAAACTTATTGTTCTTCTGAAGGAAAGAAAGTTTCTGATTTAATAGCAACGCTATCAGGAACCGGTATTAAATGTTATTCTGCTTCAAGTGGCGGAACGCTATATGGCGCAAACGAATTATTGGTTACGGCTTCCTATTTTGCAAGCCAAATGGAGGTGGCAGGTTGCGAAGGCTCATTAAGAAAAGAAGTAGCGGTAACAATAAATACTCCAACAATGCAGGCAACTGGCTTTACCTCAAGCTCCATTACCAGCAATTCAATGACTGTGAGTTGGACAAGAGGAAATGGAACTGCCGGTGTATTAGTGGTAGCAAGGTCGGGAGGTGCGGTTGATCAGGATCCTACTTCTGGCGCAACTTATAATGACAATGCTGCTTTTGGAACAGGCGATCAAATAGGCGCAGGTAATTATGTAGTATATAAAGGCGCAGGAACAAGCGTAACTGTAACAGGGCTTGCAGCAAGTACAGCGTATTATTATGCAATTTATGAATACAATACAACTGGAATTTGTTATAATATTACTGAATTACAGGGTAACACCTCTACTACTGCGTGTATTGCTTTAACAGCAATGACCTCTTGTAGTGGCGGTGGAACAGGGTTTAAAGTAACGCCTGTTAACGGCGTAAATGGCATAGTACCAACAGGAACAACCTATAGCTGGGCTATTCCAACACAAACTATTGGCGCATTTACAGGCGGAGCAGCAAGTAGTGGTTCTCCGACCTACATTAGCGGAACGCTTTCAACTACCGATGCGCCAACCCCAGCCACAGCAACCTATACAGTAACAGCAACTTCCGGTAGTTGCGTATCCACATTTAATGTAACGGTAACAGTAATTAAAATAGGTGATAACTACCAAGGTGGAATAGTAGCTTATATTTTACAAAGCGGAGATGGCTACACCATTCGACCCGGGACGCATACGTACAATTCTGATTCGACGCACGGCTTAATAGCCGCCACAGTCGACCAAAGCGCAGGAGCAGCATGGAGTAATATACTTTCTACATTGGTTGGTACAGGAACAGCAATTGGCACCGGATCGGCAAACACAACAGCAATTATCAATCAAGCAGGACATACTGGTAGCGCGGCTAAAATATGTAGGGATTACACCGTCGGTGGCTACAGCGACTGGTTTTTACCAAGCAAAGATGAGTTGTCTAATCTTTACTCGAATCGAGCAGCAATTGGCGGTTTTGCTAGTAGCGGCTATTGGAGTTCGAGCGAGTACTTTAATAACTACGCGTGGATACAGTACTTCAACTTTGGCTACCAGTACAACTACTTTAAGTTCAACACTTACTATGTGCGCGCTGTTCGGGCTTTTTAACAATTTATCTATTTAACAATTTTAATAATACCGCGAAGCGGTCGATTTTTTTAAAATGGCATTGTACTACGATTTACCAGTTTACAGGGATACTTACAAATTGATTTTAAAAATTTTTGAGTTTACCAAAGATTTTTCTAAGGAGTATAAATATACTTTGGGGCAAGACATGAAACGCGATGCCTTACAATTGGTAAGAAGCATATACAGAGCCAATAAATCAACCAACAAAAAAGAGCATTTAGAAACATTTTTAGATGATTTTGAATTGTTGAAATTAGAAATACGCCTATGCACAGATATGAAAATATTGCCCATCAAAAAGCAAGCAGAACTTAGCTTGCTGATGGATAGCATAGGCAAACAAATAACAGGATGGAGTAAATCGCATGCTGTATAATGCCGGAATTACTGCGGCTAAGGTGGCAGTGAGTGAGCAATTTTTTGTTTAAAAGCGATAAAGGGACTGTTTGTAAAAGCAGTTAATTAATATAAAAGGGAGGCTCCTCGTTTTTATTAAAACGCCTTTATAAATCGTGGTAAGCGGTTTTGCTAATAACAACTATTGGAGTTCGAGCGAGAACAATAATAACAACGCGTGGAAACAGAACTTCAACAATGGCAACCAGAACAACAACAATAAGAACAACACAAACTATGTGCGCGCTGTTCGGGGTTTTAAACAAAAACAAAAAATGCCCGAAGCTTAAAAACTTCGGGCATTTAAATTTCAGTAAGGAAGATGTATGAAATAATATCCTAAAAAAAACGAACAAGGATTAACAAATAATGATTTTAGGTTTTAAGAATAAAAAAATAAAGATTAACGATTGATTAAGCACTGACGTTTTACTTCATAAATCTAAAATCGTTAATCCTTGTTCTTAAATCATTTTTATTGACATTAAAGACAGCCAAAATCAATCACCTTGTAAACCTGAACACCCAGGCATATTCACAGGGTGGAAGCACTCTCAGTTCATTGG
>CAINEZ010000482.1 GCA_903847905.1 uncultured Bacteroidota bacterium | reverse complement strand
TTTTTGTTTTCCATATTAGTATTTGGTTTAAAAGTAAATAAAAAATCCCAGAGTTTGCTTGTGCTTCGTTCCGCTACGCTCCACTTTAGCACAAGCAAACTCTCCTTTAAACCTGTTTACACAATCTACTTTATACTACCCTTGAGTTGCAACATTGCAGACTTGTATTGTTACAATTCAAAGGTGTATTGTGATAATTCATACTTGAATTACGGTAAAATAAATCTGAATTTTAATATTGCACCACTGAGTAATTAAATTGACTATTTGAAAAGTAATAATAAAAAGAATTAATAGTATAAAAATAAAAAAGCATAAGAATAAATCGATTGTATAATACCTAAAAAAAAAATCATGGCAACAAAAATGACAAAAGTTAGCGTTGACATCTCGAGAGAAACCGACGCCGAAGTACTCCGGAAATCAAATAATGCATTTGCAGGCTCCTCGGCTAATTTATTATTTCCAAATTTGCCTGTTCCTTCAGTTCAATGGAAAGCAGACATAAGCAATTACTCCGACAAACTTACCAAAGCCCTTCATGGCAGCGAAACCGATACCCTAAACAAAAACCTTGCACGCGAAGTTCTGGTGAGCGACTACCGTGTAAACGGCACATATGTGAACAGCATCTGCAACGGCGACAAAGCCAAAGCCGAAACTTCAGGATATGAGTTTTATCACGAAAAAGCCAAAGATAACCCTCCCGATCTTGAAGCACGCAACATGAGCCTTTCGGGAGCCATAAAAGTTATCAGCCGTGCAAAACCTGTAGGTTTAATTGCTCGTTTGATACAATATTCCTACACTCCCAGCGACGCAAACTCATGGCAGTGGGGCGGTGTAACCCGCAAACAAATTAAAAACATCGTGAATCTGAACGTGGGCCAACGCGTTTGGATACGCGTTGCGGTAGTTAATCTCGAGAGCTTTGTTGAATGGAGCGAACCATTCTCAATTTTTGTTACTTAAATATCAAACCATCGACAGCATAACAACCTTAATACTTACAGTTTAATTATTAGAAACAAAAATGGGACGAATCAGAAAAGAAAAAAAACAGCTATATTTTTTGCTGCTTTTAGCCATAGTGTGCATAGGACTGATGTTATTTTTAAGCTACAAATAAAGGTACACAAAAAAAACCAAAAAAAACTTGCAATTAAAAAAGAAAAAAAACAATTATAGCATCAAATTATGAAACTATTCAAAAACAAACTTTCAATAATCATGTTCGCTGTTTTATCAGCATTGATGTTTACACTATTTTACCTGATCCATTCCTGGCCCTTGCTGATAATATGGCTTGCCTGGCATATTGCAATTGCATTGATCATGTTTTTTGGATACCTGCAACAAAAAGATGTATCTGCCCGATAACCATAAAAATAGCAATTCAACAATAGAAATAAACATAAAAAACGTAAAAGACCGCCGACAGCATTCGGAGCAATAACATTTCTAAAAAAATTAACATTGCAAATCAAAACATTAAACTTTGATTGAAATTACCAAATAAATTCGACATAATTTTTAAACAATTTACCTCCAAAATAAAAAAAAGGTAAAATAAAAGCTTATTTTTTTAAAAAAAAAATAGTTACAATTCAAATCTATTGGATTATTAGCAAATTACCACCAACTAATAAGTACAATATCTTTTTATTACAAAAAAAATTCCTTATAGTTAATATACAAAAAATCTTTCGTAGTTAAAGTAAAATTTTTTGTAAAAAAATTACAATCTTTATAAAAAAAAAATTATATTTGCTAGCTCAAAAGCAAATATTTATCAACAAATTGATATTTTTTTTTTCAAAATCAGCATTTGGTAAGCCATTCAGGCTTATCTGAAATAAAAAATGTATCTAAAGAAACGCAAATTTTAATAAAAAACAGGTAAAATAACCTATAAACAACCAGGATAAAAAACCAACTCCATTCTAAGATAAAAAACCTAAACATAAAATCAATAAAATACAATGAAAATATTGATCTGTGAAAGAACCAAAATATACCGCGAAGGACTCCGTGAAACGGTAAAACAAATTGAAGGTATCAGCTTTTTTGGAGAAACTTCCGATGGAATGGAAACCGTATTGTTGCTCCATAAAATATCATTCGATCTGGTTTTGCTCGATTATGATATGCCAGGTTTAGACAGTATGGAAATTTTGAAAAAGATACACGACATTAACCCCGAAACAAAAGTGTTGGTGATGAGTTCGAATGCTCAAAAATCGTTGGCTATTAGTGCAATTATGCAGGGGGCAGCAGGTTTTGTTTCGAAAAACACTGATTTCGACGAACTGCTTTCGGCAGTTAAAATTGTTACCCAAGGCGGAAATTATATTTCAAAAACTGTTTCGCAACCTGAGGTAAATCCGATAGAGATAAACAATAACTGGCAAAAAACTCACAACCTAACCCCGCGCGAATTCGATATTATGGTTCGAATGGCAAACGGAAAAAAACTTAACGACATTTCAACCGAACTCAGTTTGCCCTATCAAACCATCCAACGTGTAAAACACCGTGTATTGCAAAAGATCAATAAAAAAAGTAATACCGAAATAAAACAATATTGTTTCGAAAATAACCTGATATATAGCGAACAAATGACAGGAAGCAATTAAATGGTATATGGTATATGGTATATGGTATATGGTAATTGGTATATGGTAAAAGCGCGAAGCCGGAAGTTATAGCAAACAGTGAATAGTGAATAGTGAATAGTGAATAGTGAATAGATAATAGATAATAGATAATAGTGAATAGTTAAAAACTAACAGTTAAAAGTGAACAGAAAAAGTCAAATTAGTTAAATGAGTTAAATAAGGAAAATGAGGAAAAAGAAACAAGGAACAATCCGAAAATCATGGCTCTTGGCTCTTGGCTCTTGGCTAATAAATAACAACTAAACAAAAAATAAAGAACAACCCATTATGAAAAAAACTTTTACTATTCTGTTCGCCTTTTTAATGCTTATCTTCAGTCTTCAATCAATGGCACAATCAGTGGGGCACAAATCGGTTACGTATACCGATCCGGCACGGAGCAGAAGCATTGCATGCGAAATATACTATCCTGCAACATCGGCAGGCGACAATACTCCTCTGGCTAGCGGACAATTTCCCGTTATTGTTTTCGGCCACGGTTTTATGATGACTTATAGTGCTTATGCTTATTTCTATAATGCCATGGCCCCTTTGGGATATATTGTGGTGTTGCCAACCACCGAAGGAAGCATGTCGCCAAGTCATGCCGATTTTGGTGCCGACCTTGCATTTCTTATCAACCAGATGAAAACAGAAGGTTTATCAAGCAGTTCGTTTTTCTATCAACATGTTGCAGCAAAATCTGCTGTTATGGGCCATTCAATGGGCGGAGGCGCTTCGTTTCTGGCTTGCAAAAACAATACAATTCCAACGTGTATGGTAACCTTTGCCGAAGCTAACACCACTCCTTCGTCGGTAACCGCTGCACAGTCGGTAACAATTCCAACTCTGGTGATTTCGGGCAGTGTCGATTGTGTGGCTCCTCCGGCTGCCCATCAGGCGATGGCCTACGATTCGTTAGCCAGCGCCTGCAAAGTGTTTATCAGCATCACCAACGGCTGTCATTGCTATTTTGGCGATTATAGCTTCTATTGCACCCTTGCAGAACAAACCTGCGACATTACTCCTCCTCTGGCACGCGCCAACCAGGAAACCACCACGCTCAATTTCGTAAAACTCTACCTGAACTTCTATCTCAAAAATAATGCAGCCTCCTGGACAGTTTTTCTCGATTCGCTCAACACACGTCCCGAAATAACCCATCAGATATCATGTCCGGTTACAACCGGAATAGTAAACACCCTGAAAACATATAACACTATTACCATCTGGCCAAATCCGACTGACGATAAGCTTAATGTTCGATTTCAGGCCGAAGGCAATTATACTATCCGCATTATCGATGCTATCGGCAGGCAGTCGTACTCCGAAAAAACCGGCAGCACAACAGGCGAAACTACCGAAACACTCAACATCAGCATGCTAAAAAAAGGAATCTATTTTATAGAAGTCGACAACAACAAAAACAAAAACTATAGTAAGATTGTTAAACAATAAAAGAGGTATATGGTATATGGTAGCTGGTATATGGTAAAGGAAGTGACTATTTTTAAAAGTTGAAAAGTTAAAAAAAATAGTATATGGTAAATGCAATTTATTACGAAAACATTACAATACAAAAACCCTCTCTTGCAGTGTTTTCAACCTATGAATAAAGAATTTTAACGAATTAACAACTATAAATTAAAAAACTATACATAAAATACTACAATCACTGGACGTTCTTTTAATTATTTTTTTTATAAAAAACTTGCATAGTTAACTAATATTCTGTATATTTGATGCACTATTTCACTTCACCGGACTTTTTTATTGACACACAACGTGCTCTTCCTCCGGTAACTATTGATGCTATTAGGTTTATTGATTTATTATGTATTAAAAATGATTACTATATTAAAGGTAAAAGGAATAAGCAAAAAGGTAAATTGTATATGGTAGCTGGTATATGGTAAAGGAAGTGACTTGAGTTAAAAAGTAAAAAAGTTAAATGGTTAAATAAGTTAAATAAGGAAAATAAAAATAAACGTAAAAAGTGAATAATGAATAAATCATGGCTAATGGCTCGTGGCTAATGTCTGTTCTAAACACCAATCGCTAAAATCAAGATATTATGAAAAACCTACACACCGCAAATTTTCATTTTTCATTTATAACTTCTAAGTTTATGAAATTATTTTATCATAACTCAAAAAACAATAGAGTTGCCGAAAAAAATAAAACGTTTTTAGTTCCGGTTTTATTTATTGTTTTACTGTTTGCTTTTGCCGATAAAAGTATGGGGCAAGCTGCCAGTGCAACATGGGCATTAACTTCAAATGCTAACGCCGTTCCTTCAGGAAACGTAACAGCTACTGCAGCAACTATAACAGGAGTCACAGCTTCTTCTACGGCATATACCACTGATGGTTGGAGTACTTACGGTTGGTCAAGTCTTACCGTACCTAGTACAAGCCAGTATTATCAATTTACGGTTTCACCCTTATCGGGAAATAGTTTTGCAATTACTTCATTATCGTTTTATGGAAACTTATACAACGCTTGCGGAGCCTATGGAGTAGAGGTATTTTATTCATTAGATGGGTTTAATACTTCAACACAAATAAGTACTGAACACTATTTATCCACAACTTCGACACAAATTAATCTTACAGGTTTAAATATTTCTGTACCGAGTTCAAATACTATTACTATACGGGTTTATTATTTCGATCCTTGTGATGCAACAAATTATGTAGGAAGTACTTATTGGAATAAACTCGGAAATTTAATAATTTCAGGAACAACTACAAGTACATGCACGTGTACAAGTGCCCCCACAGTTACTTCAACAATAGCATCAGCTATAAGCGTTTCCGGTGCATCAAGCGGTGGAAATGTAAGCGCTGCCGGAACCGGATGCAGCGCTATCACTTCAGAAGGAATTTGCTGGAATACAATAGGTTCGCCTACTATATCAGACAGTCATACCAGCGATGGAACCACAATTGGTACGTATACAAGCTCTATTACAGGGCTTTCTCCAAGTACAACATATTATTACCGCGCTTATGCAACAAATTGTTATGGAACTGCTTACGGAACTGTAAATAACTTTGCAACACCTGCTGGTAACTGCCAAACCGAAACCTCACAGGCAGATTTCCTGGCTGGTACGGCAAGTAATGTGGATCTGACAACCAGTGCAGGGAATGTTATGCTTAGCAATACAGGAACACAGGCAATTGATCAGTCAAATACCAATTTAAACACCAGTGGTGTTGGCATTACGACTACTGGTTGGCAAGCACAAACCTTTATACCAAGTGCAAGTGGTACAACTACTCAAATTGATGTACGTTTGTTCTGCAGCACATGTACAAGCGGGACACCTCCCATTACAGCAGATATTAGAACTACGAGTGGTGGTCTGCCAACTAGTACTGTGTTAGCTACATCAACTATTGCAGGCTTCACGAGTGCAACCGGTACATGGTATAGTGCTTCTTTTGGAACGCCAGCTACCTTATCTACAGGTACAACTTATGCAATAGTATTACATTTAGCTACAGATCGCACAGATGGAGGTACTTATGCATGGTATTATAAAAGTAGTAATGTATATGGCAGCGGTTCATTAATTCAATCCTCAAATAGCGGATCAACTTGGACAGCTCAAACAAGTTATGATCAAGGTTTCAATACTTATGTTACACCACTTGTTTATCAAACTTCAGGAACCCTCACTTCTCAGGTTCATGATGCTGGTGCTGCAGCAAACTGGGAATCCTTATCATGGACAGCCACTACACCCACAAATACTGCTGTTAAGTTTCAGGTAGCAGCAAGCAATTCGAATCCGCCTACAAATTTTATCGGGCCGGATGGTACCGCAAGCACTTATTTTACAAGCAGCAGCGCTAATCTATCAGCAGTAACCGGTACTCCGTTTAATGGCATGCGTTATATTAAGTACAAAGCATATCTCAGCACTACTGCTACTTCTGTTACTCCAACTTTGAGCGATGTTACTTTATGTTATTGTACGTTACCCACAACACCTAGTTGTGCAACACCATCAGCAGTATGTTTTGGATCTTCAGCTACTATAACAGGTTCAGGTAGTACAGGAACATCATATTCATACTGGACTGCAGGTAATGGGGGTAGCCAGATAACAACAGGCACAACTCCTCCAGGTACCGTATCATCAAATAATTTATCCACACCTACAACCTTGGCTGCAGGAACCTATCATTATTTTGTACAGGGCGAAAACACATGCGGAAGCAGCGCAACGAGGCAGGATGTAACAATAACGGTGAATGCAATACCAACAGCCACAGCGGGTGGACCGAATAATGTTTGTCAGGCAGCATCACCTACGGCACTTACATTAACCGGAGCGGTCTTTGGTGGAAGTGCAACAACTGCTGCCTGGTCCATAACCTCAGGTGGTGGTTCTTTAAGCAATACAGCACAAACGAGTTCTCCACAAGTGGTAACTTATACTCCTGTTGCAAATTTTACTGGAACAGTATCGCTCCTACTTACAACAAATGCCGGAACAGGATGCATAGCAGCAACATCATCCAGAACAATCAATGTAAATGCAATTCCAACTGCGACAGCCGGTGGACCGGATAACGTATGTCAGTCAGCCTCTCCTGTACCTCTTACTTTAAGTAGTGCAAGTGTTGGCGGCGGGGCATCCACAGGTGCATGGTCTGTTACTTCAGGCGGTGGAACACTTAGCAGTACCGCACAAACTGCATCTCCGGCAACAGTTACTTATACACCGGCAGCAAATTATACCGGCACAGTAACGTTATTGTTAACAACAAATAATAATTCAACAGGATGCTCTGCAGTTACTGCAACCCGTACAATTAATGTAAATGCTATTCCAATAGCCACAGCCGGCGGACCGGATAATGTATGTCAATCAGCTTCTCCTGCCCCACTTACATTAAGCGGAGCCAGTGTTGGAGGCGGTGCATCCACAGGGGCATGGTCAATCACTTCAGGTGGCGGAACACTGAGCAGTGCAGCACAAACGGCATCACCAGCAACTGTTACTTATACCCCGGCAGCAAATTATACCGGCACAGTAACTTTAACATTAACAACGAATAATAATTCAACAGGCTGCTCTGCAGTTAGTGCTAACAGAACTATTACTGTTAATGCTTCTCCCAACATATCATTAACCAGCGGCACTCAAAATCAGGCTGTATGTTCCGATAATGTTACTATTGCAACCACGGTATACACTTTTGGAGGAAGCGCAACTTATGCCGGCGTTACCGGTTTACCCGCCGGTTTAAATTCAAGTGTTGACGGTGGTACCAAAACAGTTACAATAAGCGGTTTACCAACAGCAACCGGCACATATACCATTACCACAAGCGGCCAGGCTACATGTTGTGCAGCAGCAACAATTCAGGGAACAATAACATTAAATACTGCTTCAACAATTAGCTTGACCAGCGGAATCCAAAATCAAACCGTCTGTTCGAGCAACGGATTAATTGCAACTACAGTTTATACTTATGGGGGCAGTGCTACAAATGCCATTGTAACTAATTTACCTGCCGGATTAAGCTCAAATGTAAACACCGGGGCTAAAACGGTAACTATAAGCGGTACAGCAACAGCAGGCGGAACATACACCATCACTACAAGCGGCAATACTGCACCTTGTGCAGCAGCTTCAATACAAGGTACTATAACTTATAATGCAGCTTCTACAGCAACAGCCGGAGGCCCGAACGAAGTGTGCCAGTCGGCCACCCCTGCCGCAATTACCTTAAGCGGCGCCAGCATTGGCGGCGGCGCTACAACAGGTGCATGGTCTATCATTTCGGGCGGCGGTTCGCTCAGTTCTACTTCACCCACTTCATCCCCTGCCTCAGTAACCTATACTCCTGTGGCTAACTATAACGGTTCGGTTACATTGCGCCTGACTTCCGACAATCTTTCTACTTGTTCCACGGCCTCGTCCGACAGAACTATAACAGTGCATCCACTGCCTACCATAAACACGAGCGGTATTGCCACAGCAGTATGTTATAATATTGTTGGTCAATCAACAACCCTAGCTTATGGAGGAACAAGCAATACACCGATATCTTATTCTATTGATTGGAATGCGGCAGCCAATACAGCCGGCTTAAGCGACCAAATTATAACTACCAATGCATTTGCTTCCGGAAATGGAACTATTTCTACGATCAATATCCCTGCCAGCACTGCTTCCGGTGATTTTAACGGAACCATGACCATCACTACCACTTATGGTTGCACGGCAACTCAAGCGGTTAGCGTTACCGTGATTTCCAATTCACTCAAACCTGTCATCACTTCTACTCTGGTATGCGGAGCCACTTCAGTTTTTGGCAATACATCCGAACATGGAGTACATACTATAACGGTTTATGATGGCGCCTCTTCACTTGGAAGCGTTTCGGTGCCTGCAGGACAATCAACCTGGCTGGTAACCGGCATACCGGCATTGATTTCGGGCCATAGCATCACAGCACAGATCAGCGGTACTATATGCGCCAGTTTTCCTTCCGATGCAGTTGTAGTTGGAGGTCCCAATCCAGGCACGGTGAGCGCATCTTCACCGGCTACATTATGTATCGGAGCTACCGGCCAATACAGCATCACAGCAGGCGATGCGGGTGGAAGCTGGACCAGCGGAACACCAAGTGTTGCTTCTGTGGATGTACATACCGGAAAAGTTACGGCACTGAATAATGGCACTTCGATTATAACCTATACCATAATTGATGGTACCTGCACGAAAACAGCAACAAAAACCCTTACGGTAAGTCCGGCTATTTCGGCTCCCACAGTTTCGGCAAACGGAGGTGTAACAACAATTTGTAAAGGCGGCACTCCTTCGTCTGTTACCCTAACAGCAAGCGGAGGAACAAGCTATCTGTGGTCGAACGGAGCCACAACATCCGGCATCACAGTAGATACTTCGGGAAGCTACACCGTTCGGGTTACCAACGGTTGCGGAAGCACAGCTTCGGCTGCTACCGTGGTTACGGTGAACGCACCACCGGTAGGTAAAATAACAGGTGCCACTCCGTTTTGTGTTGGAACAACTAACAAC
>CAINEZ010000481.1 GCA_903847905.1 uncultured Bacteroidota bacterium | reverse complement strand
GTTGAAAATTTAAAAACAATCATCCTTTTGCGAAACACTTGATATTTCAGGGTTTTAAAATTATTACCGAACTATTGATGCGGAACAGGATGTTAAAAAGTTCTGAAATAAAAGCTCTCTGGGGCTTGCTCACTTTGGGCATTTTCCCTAATATTGCTATTGTATTTATCATGCGCTACATTAGCAAATTTTTTTCGCAATCAAGTTTTAATATAAATTTGCAACTTAAATATTAGGAAAATATCTATACATGAAAAATGTAAAAAATATTAATAATATAATTAAGAATGACCTGAAAGAGTTAAATTTAATAGGAAAAGTTAAAATTTCAGCAGAAGCATTTTTAATATTTTTACTATTTTTTGCACACATTAATCGTTCTTATTGTCAGAATCCGTCTTATGATATTAAATTGATCGAACAGGTAAATTATTCTTTTGTTGTAGGTGATAACAACTTCAGAGATACTATATCAGTAAATAATAAAGAGCCTTTGAAGTTCAGACATAAAAGTATTATTGCCAAATACAATCCTTTAAGCTTGTTGGCTTCATCATCCATGCTATTTTACCAGTATATTATTTCTCCTCAGTTTTTCAGGCATTGCCTTTATGAAAGATCATGCTCAAACTTCAGTAAGAAATCAATTTTAGAATTTGGACTGATCAAAGGTGTATTTATGTCTGCCGACAGGTTGCTTAGATGCAATATGGAAGCGCTGAATGATATACCTCCCTGCGATTTTGATGTTTATGGCTATGCTATCGATGAACCAAAAAAGTATCATATAAAAAAGAAATGAAAATACGCTGCTTTGTCATAATGATTTCATTTTTTTTAAGTATAGCGGATACTTCAAAAGCTCAACAAAATCAAACTTTTCATAATCAGATGCAATTTGCAGGATACTTATTTAAAAATAATCTTTTATACGATTGCACAACATTCATTAAAACTCAGATAACTGATCCTTCTCTTTCTTCAGATCAAAAGGATTCTTTATTTTACTTTGCAGGAAATGTATTTTATAAAGAAGAATTGTATGATTCGGCTATATTCTATTTTAATAATGTCTCCAATAAAAGTGAAAAGTTTGAAGAATCTGCATTATTTTCAGCATACAGCCTTGCCGTAAACTCTAAATTTGATGAAAGCATAAAAAAAATTACATCTATTAAAACTGCACCGGCAAGTGGTCAGGAATTCAGGAACTTTCAATTATCCGGAGTATATTTGCTTTCAAGAGATACATCAAATTTCAGAATTATCAGTAAGGATTTTACCTTCAATCAAAACTATTTTTCTTCAGAAGAAAAAAAAATGTTTCAACTTGCCACAGATATAAAAAAGCTGAAACATAAATCCGGTTTGCTTGCCGGAATGATGTCTGCTGTTGTACCTGGATTAGGGAAAATATATGCAGGCAAACCAAAACAAGGAATTACGAGTTTCTTACCTGTTATTCTTTTATCTGTTCAAGCGTTGGAAGCATATAGTAAAGCAGGGCTTAAAAGCCCCCGTTTTATTTTGTCAGCCGGAATTTTTTCTGTTTTTTATATCGCTGATATTTGGGGAAGTATTCTAAGTGTATCCGTTAAAAGGAATGAAATAAATAATGAAATCAATAATCAAATACTTTTTAATATGCGCATCCCTTTGCACAGGATTTCAGGTAAAATCTGAAACTCAACAACACAAAGGTTATGCAGACAGTATTTTCGAAGCGGCAAATTATTCTCTTGCTGCTCTTGAATATGAAGAAATATTTTTTTCCTCAGATAATGCTGTTGAAAAAGCAAACGCTTTGCTAAAAAAATCATCCTGCTTTAAAAGGTTAAATGAGTTCGGAAAAGCATCAGAAACATTACAGAGAATTTCTTTTAATGAGTTATCGGATAGTTTACAATATCAGGTAAGATATGAACATGCGTTAAGCCTATTACTTCAAAAAAAATATGATGAAGCAGAATTACAATATATTGATATAAATTTTTATACTCACAATGAATCTTTGCGCAATCAATCACTTTTTCTCGGAATAATTATTAAAAACGAACTTCGTAAATGGCAAGAAGCGGATTCTCTTTTTATAGAATACATTAAATTCAACAATATAAATATAGACTCAGTAAAAATATCAGAGCTTTTAAAAAAGCCAAAATTACTTAATCCTAAAACTGCAAAAATCATTTCATATTTTATTCCAGGCAGTGGACAAATATACTCAGGTCATGTTTTCAGAGGTCTTACCAGCATTGCTTTTCAGGGAAGTTTTTTCACTTTCACTTTTCTAAGCATAAAAAATGGATTCTATTTTTCAGCAGCTACAACTGGCTTTGGTATATTCCAGCTTATATATATTGGTGGCGCTAGATATGCATATTATTTAGCAGAAAAGAAGAATGCTAAAAAAATTGAAACTTATAATAAAAAAATTCGTGATTTTTTGTTTCATTAGAGAGGAAACAATCTTCAGGAAGAGTTTGTGAAAAGAGATAATAACGATACGCAATATGTAATAGTCCAAAAATGCAGGACTAAACATATTGTCTATCGGCATTTACCACTGCATAATTATGAACTTAT
>CAINEZ010000480.1 GCA_903847905.1 uncultured Bacteroidota bacterium | reverse complement strand
GCATTATTATTTTGTATGCTCTTATAATACAAATGTTGGAAAAAACTTTAATATTAACCCGACTATTTTAGTAAAATCAGATTTAGTGAGTACACAATTCGATATTAATTTATTGATGACTTACAAAAAAAGAATTTGGGCAGGGTTCACATATCGTAAAGATGATGCAATAGCTTTTATGGGAGGAGTTGACATTAAAGGAAAATACAGGATAGGATATTCTTATGATTACACTACATCTGCTTTAGCCAATTATTCTAAAGGTAGTCATGAGATTGTAATGGCTCTAATGTTAAAATAAAAAAATATTAGCTATTCCCGCCTGTATATCCACTGTTGTATGGAAAGTTTGTAAAATTGCATTTATTATTTGAATTAAGTATTTATCTTTTCCTGGTACTCCAAATATTTTATCACAAATTTTAATTCTCCATAAGTAATGCCATTATCTAAATCTATTTTGGCTTTGGTAAGCGAAGTGGTTTTGTTCTTAATAAAATATTCCGAAATAGTTTCCACTTTTTCTTTTGAAATAAAAGTATAAATATCCAATTCGCCGGTTCCTACATAATGCGCCAGATGTCCTTCTATAGTTGTAATTGAGAAGTTTCTTTCTTTTGCAATTTCTTCTATTGTTCTTCCTGCTTTGTACAAATCAAAACTTAACTTCTTGGAATTTGCTTTTTCGATTTTTTCTTTTTTAGGTTTTACTTTAATTTCTATTTGCGGCTTATCAATATTGTTGTATTCGCAGTATTCGGAAATCATTGCTGTAATTTCCGCCCCGAATTGCTTTACTTTTCTTTTCCCGATTCCTTTTATTGTTTCTAATTCTTGCAGTGTAACGGGTAAATAAGTAAGCAACTCCATCATGGCTTTATGCGGTAACACCATGTATTCGGGCACGCCATTTTCTTCGGACAGTTCATCGCGCCATTTCTTCAATTCCATGTAAAGCGGTGCGTGAGGAATATTTTTAGAGACAGAAATTTTATTAACCGGCATTGATTTTAAAGCAGCTTTAAAGTCTATTTCGGCATTTGATCTTATCTTTAAATATACAACGGTTTCAAAACCATTAATGCACGATTTTAAACAAGTAAGTTTGATGAAGATTTCTTTTTGTAAATTCTCTAATGCAGCATTGGCAGTCTTTTTTACAGCTTTATTATCTGTTTCAACATTGATGTTTTTCGTAAATGCGTAAAGAATATTATCTGTTTTTTCAGCAAAATAAGCAGAGGCTTTTTTCACACGTTCAAGTAACCCGGTATTTTCTTCGGGTATATTATTTTGCAAAAACAATTGTTCTAATTGCAGTTTAAATTTATCGGCAATAATATAAATTTCATTTTTTGCAATAATTTCGGCATTGTTCAATTCGTTGATAACAGAGGCATCTATGATGTTGCTGTTTTCTGTAAAATTTTTTTTATAGTAATTAAAACTATTTTGAATTTTCTTAAAATCAAATAATTCATAAAGCAATGATTGTTGAAATTTAATTTTTGATTCAGCTAATTCCTGCGCCCCCGGAGGATTATTATTTATGTCGGCGCTAAATCCGGCAACTGAAGCATCGGTTTTTATGCTGTTAAATGTAATGGGCGAACTCAAAACTAACCCCTCAATACTTCTGCAGCGACTAAGCGCTACATACACCTGTCCATGTGCAAAAGACGCATTTGCGTCAATTACCGCCCTGTCGAATGTTAAGCCCTGGCTTTTGTGAATCGTTATCGCCCACGCCAATTTAAGCGGGTATTGAGTAAAACTTCCTGCAATATTTTCTTTAATTTCTTTTGTTTCTGAATCTAATGAATATTTTATATTTTGCCATTCCTCTCTTCCTACTCGTATTTCGGAAACATCAGTAGGGCATTTTACATAAATTAAATCTTTTTCTATCCTTGTTATTTTTCCAATTTTCCCGTTATAATAAAGCTTTTCGTAAGAGCTGTCATTTTTGACAAACATAACCTGCGCATCTTTTTTTAATTCTAATTCTACCTCTGTAGGGTATGAATATTGAGGGAAATCATCTTCAATAGTAGCAGAAAAAGTATGTGATTTATGAGAGATTTTTTTTAATCTGGATTCATTTATTTCGTGAGCATTAGCATTATGTGTTGTTAAAATGATATAACCATCTTCGTCATTGGGCTTAAAATTCGGAACATACCGTTGATTCAATTCTTTTAGTGTTTGCTCATCAATTGTTTTATGTCGTATCTTATTTAAAATATCAATAAAATAGGCATCCGACTGGCGGTAAATATATTTTAATTCGATGCTTATTGATTGAGTTTTCTGCAATGCTTTACTGCTGAAAAAATAAACTGTTTCGTAATATTCTTTTAAAATATTCCATTCGTCTTCTTTAATAACAGGCGCTAATTGATGCAAGTCGCCGATCATAAGCAATTGCACACCGCCAAATGGTTTCGACCGGTCTTTGTATTTTCTTAACACTTCATCAATTCCATCAAGCATATCGGAACGGACCATGCTAATTTCATCAATCACCAATAAATCCATGCTTTTTATGAGATGTATTTTTTCGCGACTGAATTTTCTTTGTGTGTTTAATGGAGCCTGATAGTTTGAATCAACTTTTTTATTTTGACTTTGTAATTCCTCTGAAATATACGGACCAAAAGGCATCTGAAAAAACGAGTGAATGGTAACTCCACCTGCATTAATAGCTGCAACGCCTGTAGGAGCAACAACTACCATACGTTTGGGAGAAACTTTTTTAAGATTATGCAGAAAAGTAGTTTTACCGGTGCCGGCTTTTCCTGTAAGAAAAATTGTTTTATTGGTATATTGAACAAAATCGAAAGCTAAATCTAATTGCAAGTTTTGATGTATAGTCATGTGAAATTATTTTTACTATTTTTTTTAAAGCAGATGGAGAAGATGATATTTTATGTCATCATCAAATTACATCCCCTTGTGTCGCTATGGTCAAAACGACCGGCAACTATAAAAGTGCCGTCAGCATTGCATTTACCAACATCCTGCGTTGCAATGAACGAACATGAATTTATATTTGCAAGATCAATTACATTAATTCCTCCGCTTCTGCCCTCCATAGTTAATGAAAGCGGATCGTTTATTTCTCTTATCAGAACTTTCATCCATGGCGGACAATTATAAACGCCATTACCCTGCGAATAAGCCTGCGATAATAATTCTGTCATTCCATATTCAGAATGTATAGCAGTTACTCCAAAATTTTTACATAAAATATCATGCAATTCCTCTCGCACCATCTCTTTTCGCTTTCCTTTCATACCGCCTGTTTCCATAACAATGATATTATTCAGTGGAAGTTTTATATTTTTTGCAAAATCGAGCAATGCAAAGGAAACGCCGATCAATAAAAGTTTTCTTGAAGGATCATTATATATATTTTTTAATTTAATTGCTAATTCTGAATTGTTTTCCCCGAAAAAGCCACAGTCAGCTTTATAGTCGCTTTTGCTCATAAATAATTTTGTCATCCATATAAGGGAAGAATCTCTGCGCTCTACGTAGGACGGCAATAGAGCAAGGATTGTATAATCTGCAATAGTACCGTAAAATCGCTCAAACGACTTAATGGCGCTTGTTTCGTAAACTGAAATATCGGTAATATAGTGATGGCTTTTTTGACTCCCTGTTGTGCCACTGCTACAAAAAACTTCCTTCACAGTATCTTTGCCACAAATTACTTTCTGCGTTTTAAAAAATTCTATTGGTAAAAAAGGTATCTGCTTGAAATTGTTTATTTGTCCTGTATCACAATTAATCAGTTTTACATAATTATTGTAAACAGGATTATTTTCATACTGAAAAAAAAATATTTCCAACGCTAATTGGTTAAACTCTTCTTCGGAAGCGATGTTGAAAATTCTTTCTGTTATATTTGGCAACATGATAAAATATTTCGCATTGGTATTTGATTTATTTTAAGTTTTGTATCTTTACATCAGATTTTATTATATGAAAATCATATCAAATATACTACTTATTATTCTTTTTTTCGGAATAGTTTTTTGTTTTTCATGCAAAAAACCCGAACAATATCCTGTGATTCCTTATATTGAATATACTGATTTTACTAAAATATCTAATAATAGAGGAGTTGACGAAAAAGGCATCTTGAAGTTTTCTTTTACCGATGGTGATGGGGATATTGGCTTAGCCCCTTCGGACACTTTATCTCCATTTAACCCTGGCAGCCAGTTTTATTATAACCTTTTTATTACATATTATGAAAAACAACATGGTATTTATGTTGCCGTAAATTTACCAATGACCAACAATTCGCGTATCCCCGTGATTACTCCTACAGGGCAAAATAAATCCATTAAAGGTTTTGTTGAAATAGAATTATTTATAAATAATCCCAGTACAACATTCGATACTATTGCTTATGATGTTACTATTGCCGACCGCGCATTTAACCTGAGCAACACTATAAGGACACCAGATATTATTGTTAAGAAACAATAAAATTTAGCTTCGTTGAATGCCCGTAAAAATATCTTCAACGATAGTATTTGGTTGGCTTACAACGCGATGCTGGTTTTTTAAAAGAAAAAAGAATTAATAAGAAAAAATATTAAATAATTTTCAAATTAGCGTGCAACCCTTTTTAATTTCATAGTCTTATTAATGAAAGAAAA
Source organism: uncultured Bacteroidota bacterium (assembly GCA_903847905.1). GTDB lineage: Bacteria > Bacteroidota > Bacteroidia > Bacteroidales > CG2-30-32-10 > CAINEZ01. The sequence continues at coordinate 1,363 of CAINEZ010000480.1, read as the reverse complement.
TCAAAATATATGGACTGAAGAGCGTATTATCGCCGGTTGCAGAAAGTTTGAAAAAGATGCTCAAAAAGTTCTTTACGAAAAATATGTGTCGGTTTTCAGGGCAATATGCAAAAGATACACTTCGGATGTTGATGAAGCAAATGATTTGTTGCATGATTGTTTTATTAAAATATTTATGAATATTAACCAGTATAAGGGTTCGGGTTCTTTTGAAGGATGGCTGAAAAGAATAATTATAAACGCTGCGATTAACTGGTGTAAAGCAAATAAAATCAGGATGCAGTTTTATAATGTTGACAATGTTAAAGAACCAGTAGCTTATGAAGAAGAAAACCAAAATAACGAAGAAGAAAACAATGATGTTAAAACAACTATTATGAATGCCGATTTCACTAAAGAAGAAATTTTACATGCAGTAAACCGACTTCCCGATGGGTTTCGGCTGGTATTTAATCTTTATGTTTTTGAAAATTATAAACACAAAGAAATTGCTGAAGAATTAAATATTGACATTAACACTTCAAAATCGCAATTATCAAGAGCCAGAAAACTTTTACAAAAAAAATTAATGGAATTATGTAAAAACAAAATTGCAGTTAATAATTAAAAAATAATAATTAGTAGCATCTATAAAGATGGAAACAAATAATAATTATATTGACGAATTAGTGCGAAATTCCCTCCCGGATAATGAGCCATCATCAAACGATGCAGCTCTCTGGGATCGCATTGATAGCACATTGAAATATAAAAGATTTTTAAGATTTTCTTTAAACAATTTTAATATATATTATTCTATTGTGATATTTTTAATTGTTGTATCATTTGTCGGGTATTTTTTAATAAACAATAATTCTAAAAATACCACAACAGAAAATAATTGCTCTAAACAACCTATTAATACTGTAAAAAATAATGCCAGCTCATTGCCGCAAAATGATAAAACGATTAAACCTTCTGTAACTTCCGATAAAATGGTATGTGGACAAAACGTACAAGATAAACATTCAAAAAAAACCAACACATATTCTTTGCCTGTAATAAAAGAGACAGAAAACAAGACTGTTTCGACCGAAAATAAGGAACCTAAAAACGCTAAAAAAATTAAGATCGTAAAAAAACGGTTGGTAATAACTGATACCATAAGGAAAAAGGATACTGTGTTTATAAAAAAACAAATTGCGCCAAAATAAAAATAAGATAAAGATTGGTTTTGTAAAGAATAAAGGTATTGGAAAGTTATAAGTCAAACGGAATAAGGGAAATCCATATACCCTTATTCCTTTATACCTAAAAAATTTAGTAATTTACCCTTTGTAAAGTATAGAAAGAATTAAAAAAATAATTTTAAATATCAGCCTGT
>CAINEZ010000479.1 GCA_903847905.1 uncultured Bacteroidota bacterium | reverse complement strand
ATCATTTAATGGGCGACTTCCCCCTTCCTTTGCTTCGTTCCGCTACGCTCCACTTCGCAAAGGAAGGGGGAAGTTTTTACCATTAACAACGTGGTGAAACTTTACAACTATCCTGTTTATAAACATGCTTTTGATGTAATAAAAAACATTCGTAGTTTAAATGACATAAAACATATAATTAATCTTGCGAAATTATATTTCCTAAGTTCAACTAATAAGTAAACTAATTATTAGTAAAAGCGAAATATCTAAGTAACAAAAAAATATTATATTTACCCAAAATGCCTGACATAATTGTATTGATACCGCATTATAACGATATTGAAGGATTAAATAAATCCTTGAATAGCGTTTCAGATCAGGAAGCTGTTGATGTTTTGATTATAGATGATGGCAGCATTGTTAAGCCAGACCAAAATAAATTAAAAGGGAAATTCAATAACATTAACGATATTATTGTATTATTATCTTCGCCCAACAAAGGGCAGCCGCATGTTGAAAATATTGGACTGAAATATATTATTGATTCCGGCAAATATAAATACATTGCGCGTCTTGACTCCGGCGACACATCTTATCCGGAAAGATTCAAGATTCAGAAACAATTTTTTGAACAAAACCCGGATATTTCTATTATAGGTACTCATGCGATGGTTGTTGATTTAAAAGGAGAGAAATTATTTTTTTCTAAAATGCCGTTAACACATAAAATAATTAAAAAAAACATCCATGTGCATAATTGCTTTTTACATTCAACAATAATGTTTAGAGTTGAAGCATTAAACAAAGTCGGATTTTATTCAATGGATTATTTTGCTAATGATGATTACGACTTTTGGTTTAGATTTATAAAAAAAACCTTAACAGCAAACATCGATAAATGCTTAGGCAATATTGAATTAAACTCAAATAGTTTATCGAGAAGCAAATATAGAAAAGTATTAAGGGCGGGAATACGGATTCTTTTAAAACATTTTAGTTTTAAATATTTTTTTTATAGTATAAGGGGACTATTGAGAGCCTTCGCATGTTATATTATTGGTGTAAAATTAGCCATGAAAATTTCCATTTTACTAAACAAAAACAAACAATGAACCATAATAAAATCAGCGATTGGAATAATTTTATATCAAAATCAAAGCCTTTATCCGAATTGGAATATGAAGGAGAAAACCATCAAACACATAATCATGGTTAAAAAATTATAATATTTTTTGCACTTGCGCAGAAGCACGAAAAATATTATATTTGCACCTCCACATAAGCACATAAAATGAAAGAACTATTTAAAAATATTATTAAAGATTTTATAGCTAAGGATTTGTCAGATGTAAGAGACAGGAATTACAATATTCCTACCGACATTTCTAAAATAATTTCAATAATCGGAGCCAGAAGAACCGGCAAAACATATTTGCTGTTTTCCATCATAAAAAAACTAAGCCTGGCTATAAGCAGGGAAAATTTAATATATATCAATTTTGAAGATGACAGGTTGTTTCCATTAAAACTTGGGAATCTGAATTTAATAATTGAGGCTTACTATGAATTGTTTCCTGATAAAAAGAAAGAAAAAATATATTTTTTTTTCGATGAAGTACAGAATGTAGAAAACTGGGAACTTTTTATCAGGCGGATTTACGATAATGAAAAATGCAGAATCTATATTACCGGCTCTTCGTCAAAACTTCTAAGTAAAGAGATTGCAACCTCATTAAGAGGGCGTACTTTATCGTATAGCATTTTACCATATAGTTTTAAAGAATTATTATTTTACAATAAAATTAATATCGATTTTCATTCTTCTGCAGGAAAGGCAAAATTATTGAATTGCTTTAATAAATATATTTCATCAACTGCATTTCCTGAATTGGTTAACTTTGACACAAGCACGCAAATAAAAGCGTTACACGATTATTTTGATTTGATTATATACAAAGACCTGGTTGAACGATT
>CAINEZ010000478.1 GCA_903847905.1 uncultured Bacteroidota bacterium | reverse complement strand
CGTAATTAAAATATCTGAAATAGTTATATTTTTTCAACAAATCTAAATAAATTCCACAACTGCAATAGACGATTTTGAAAAAATCGGTGGGGCTATTTTACATAATGCTGTATTATAACGACTTTTGCATTCCTTTAAAATTAAACAAGCAAATGTCTTATAATATATATTATGTTAAATAGCTTTAAACGACTTTGCTTTTAAATATATTGTGGAGTCTTTAATATTATTTCACCTCCTCTACCCTAAGTCAAGGAATATCTAATAAAAAAGGAGGTATTAATACTACCTCCTTTTTTATATTAATTTCTATATTTTTATTTAAAAGCTTTAAGTTTTTCATTTATCGCTTTTAGCTTATCCATCTGGTTCATTCTTGAATAGAGTTGCTTTAGAGATAACAGTGTGTTATAATCATTTGGGTTTAGTTCCAGGGCTTTTTCAAGATATGGTAAAGCATTTTTCCATCTGTCTTCAAACAATAATTGAAGTTCTTTATATTTTGTCATATCATTTACCATAAGGTCGGCTTCCTGAAAAATTCTTACGCCATCATTAAAATAAAGCGCACCTAAATTGTAAATAGCATCAAAAAAATCCGGTTTTAATTCTATTGCTTTTTTGTAAGCAGATTCGGCTTCTTTAAAAAAAGCATCTCTTCCGGTTTTTGTTTTTGAAGTATCATTCGACAATGCATCATAAGTGGTTCCAATAGTAAAATAAAGGTTTGGGTTAGTAGGATCCTTCTGTATTGCCAGTTCAAGTAAGTCTTTTGCCTCTTTTGATTTACCAGTAGATAAATAAATATTTGTTTCGGCAATAATAAGGCTGTAATTATCGGGGAAAAGCTTTCTCCCTTTTAATATTGTAGAAAGCGCCTTTGCCGTATCTTTTTTACTAGTATAAATGTTAGCTAACGAAGAATAAACAAGCGGTTGATGATAATTAGCATTGATTAGCTTAACATAATATTCTTTAGCTTTTTCAGGTTTTTTAGCTAGTTCGGCACAAAGAGCGGCATTGTATGTTGCAAGTGTATCAGTAATGCTAAAAAAACCATTAATGGTTGCTGTTTTATTAAAACTTGCCATGGCGTCATCATATTTTTTAAGAGAGTAAAGTGTTACCCCTTTATTATAATATTGTTCTCCACACACCATTAAACTTAGCATGATATCCTGATAATATTCTTTTTTTGTGTCTAATTCAATAGCTTTCTGATAGGAATCATAAGCAACCTGAAGGGCATTAGAGTCAAGTTTTTTATATTTATCTTCTTTTGAAAGATGAATCTGTAAATAAACATTTCCTCTGTAATACCATGTTTTTGCCCAATCTTTAGTATCAGGACAGGTTAAAGCTTCATCAATATATTTTTGCGCTTTATCTAAATATCCATTATTAGTATAATTAAACGCACTAACTACTTTGGTCTTACACTGTGCTTGTATAAAGTTTACGGCAAACACCATTGCCAGAAAAATTACAATTTTTTTCATTTTTTAAATTTTTTATTTTGAATGGAACAAATTTATATTTTCTGATTTAATAATATCAATTTTATTGCCAATTATTTTTGTTAAAACGTAAACAGTAAAAAATATTTTTAAATGTAATCGGTAAATGGTATTCCGTATAAAACCAATTATTACTGAACACTGACTACTTATTTTTATTCTTCTCTGCCATCACCATTTCCACCTGGTTCTTCTTCAAATTTAGGCAACTCTGAAATATCAGTATTTATTTCATTTTCGATATCAACTTCATGGTTTTCATTTTCATTTCCGTTTCCATTTATTTTATCTTCTGCAACTGGAGTAACCCATGCTATAGAATCATCATCTTTCATTTTAATAAGGCGAACTCCTTGAGTAGCTCTGCCCATAACCCTAAGATGTTTAACCTCCATTCGTATAATTATTCCTGATTTATTAATTATCATCAGGTCGTCAGTATCAAGGACTTCTTTAATGGCAATAAGTTTACCGGTTTTCTCAGTAATATTTATTGTTTTAACTCCCTTACCGCCACGATTCGTTATTCTGTAATCTTCCAAACTTGAACGCTTTCCGTAACCATTTTCGGAAACTACAAGTATATCATAAACTTTATTTTCAATGCATACCATTCCAATCACTTCATCATCGGGACTGTTCAGCCTTATTCCTCTTACGCCTGTAGCATTCCTACCCATAGGGCGCACAGTTTTTTCGTTGAAACGAATAGCTCTTCCTGAATGTAAAGCAAGTAATATTTCATTAGTTCCATTGGTTAATTTAGCTTGAAGAAGCTGATCGTCGTCTTTAATATTAATTGCATTAATTCCATTTGCCCTTGGCCTTGAGTATGCTTCAAGAGAAGTTTTCTTTATTGTTCCTTTCTTAGTGCAAAGAATTATAAAATTATTATTAATATATTCTTCGTTATCTATGCTTTTTAAATTAATAAAAGCTTTTACTTTATCATCGGGAGGAATATTAATCATGTTCTGGATGGCTCTTCCTTTTGATGTTTTTGTCCCTTCAGGAACTTCAAATACTCTTAGCCAAAAACATTTTCCTTTTTCAGTGAAGAACAACATATATTCATGCATAGTTGCAATATACAAGTGTTCTACAAAATCTTCATCCCTTATTTCAGTTCCTTTTGAACCGCGCCCTCCCCTACTCTGAACCCTGTATTCATTTAAGAGAGTTCTTTTAATATATCCGAGGTGCGATATAGTAATAACAACGCTGTCGTCAGCAATTGTATCTTCTATCCTGAAATCTGCAGCAGAATATTCAATTCTTGTACGACGATTATCTGAATATTTTTCTTTTATTTCAAGAAGTTCATCTTTAATAATTTTCTTACAAAGATTATCATCTGCAAGGATACTTGTTAAATATTCAATAAGTTTCATTAACTCATCATACTCTGCTTTCAGTTTGTCTCTTTCCATGCCTGTTAAACTTTGCAGGCGCATTGCAAGTATGGCTTTTGACTGTAATTCACTTAAATTAAATTTTGCCATCAATCCGTTTTTGGCTTCATCTGGATTTTTTGATGCTCTTATTAAAGCTATCACTTCATCAAGATTATCAATGGCAATCAGGAGTCCTAAAAGTATATGAGCTCTTTTTTCAGCTTCTGCGAGTTCGAATTTTGTTCTTCGAATTACAACATCATGACGGTGTTCAACAAAATATAAAATGAGCTGTTTCAGATTTAATGTCATTGGTCTGCCTTTAACAAGGCAGACATTGTTGACACTAAAAGAAGATTGAAGTGCAGTATTCTGATAAAGGTTATTTAAAACAACATTGGTAACAGCGTCTTTCTTTAATTCATATACTATACGCATTCCGTTTCTGTCGGATTCGTCGCGGATATCCGAAATGCCATCAATTTTTTTATCATTAATCAGGTCGGCAGTTTTTTTAATCATCTCTGCTTTATTTACCTGATAAGGAATAGAAGTAAAAATAATTCTTTCTCTTCCTGAATCCATTATTTCAACATTAGATTCACCTCTCATAACAATTCTCCCCCTGCCGGTTTCAAAGGCTTCGCGAACGCCATCATATCCATAAATAATTCCACCTGTAGGAAAATCTGGCGCTTTAACGTATTTAGAAAGTTCTCCGATCGTTATATCGGGCTTATCAATAAAAGCAATAGTACCATCTATAACTTCATTTATATTGTGAGGAGGCATGTTTGTAGCCATACCAACAGCAATGCCAGAAGCTCCGTTTATCAGAAGATTTGGAATTTTTGAAGGCATAACAACCGGTTCTTCCAATGAATCGTCAAAATTCAGCTGAAAGTCAACAGTGTCTTTGTCAATATCGGCAACAATCTCTTCTGCTATTTTTTTTAGTTTTGCTTCAGTATAACGCATTGCTGCGGGGCTATCGCCATCAATAGAACCAAAGTTTCCTTGTCCGTCAACAAGCGGATACCTGAGTGACCATTCCTGAGCCATACGCACCATGGCATCATAAACGGAAGTATCACCATGAGGGTGATATTTACCAAGAACTTCTCCGACAATCCTTGCAGATTTTTTAAATGTTCTGTTTGAAAGCAGCCCCAGGTCAAGCATTCCATAAAGTACTCTGCGGTGTACAGGTTTCAGCCCGTCTCTAACATCAGGTAAGGCACGTGACACAATGACCGACATTGAATAGTCAATGTATGCCGATTTCATTTGATCTTCAATATTAATCTGAACGATTTTTTCTCCTTCTGCCATTTTATCTCTTTTATCTGTTAAATCAATCCAAGCATGGTTTTTGATGTAGCCTGAAATATTTCACGAAAGTACTATTTTTCGACAAAATAACCAAAGAAAAAATAACATTTTTATTACTAACAATAGCATGTTGAAAAATAGTTACTTACATTAAAGAAGTTATTATAATATTGTGCCTACATTTGATTTCAAGTTAAAGATTGATTATTTTTGTAGTAATTAATTTAAGTTGCTACCTATAAAGTAAGTGCTTTATGAAAAGCGAAACACCATATAAATAATTTTATTTTTAACAGAAACCCCTTAATAGACGTAGCATG
>CAINEZ010000477.1 GCA_903847905.1 uncultured Bacteroidota bacterium | reverse complement strand
TAATGTTTTTTTCTAAATTTGCAGATACAAAACCAAAGAATGTCCCGAAAACAGCGCATAGCTTTTTTGCTATGCCTGTTTGAAGGAAAATATTATTACTCTTTAAGGTGATGTTTTATTCATAGGAGTCCAAAAATGCAGGACTAAACATATTGTCTATCGGCATTTACCACTGCATAATTATGAACTTATCCTTTGGACAATTTCATAATAAGCATTGGTATAACATAGATTTACAGCAAAGGACAAGTATATCAAAAAAACCATTTTATCTGTTATCAATCAAAACCATCCCAAATTTTATGAAACTATTACAAATACAGCATAGTCTGGCGAAATGCGGTTCCGTTTGATTGCATCGAATAAATTTGTATTTTTGTGGCAAACAAATTAAATCGGCATGATATTAGAAAGTGTAATAGTTCGTGTTTTGGAGCAACAAAAGCATCGTTTATCTATGCAAGATAGCGGGCTGAAACGGGAACTTATTCCTGCCACACAAAGTTTGTCTTCCCACGCATTGATTATCTCCGGCATAAGGCGTTGCGGAAAAAGTACGCTTTTATTACAAATGATGCAGGGTATTAACGATGAGTCGGCGCTTTATCTTAACTTTGAATATCCACAACTGTATGAATTTTCGCTTTCAGATTTTACTCGTTTAGATAATGTGATAGCGCAAAAAGGCATAAAAACACTTTTTTTCGATGAATTACAATTAGTGGAAGGTTGGGAAATGTATGTTCGCCAAAAGTTGGACGAAGGTTTTCAAGTAATTATCACAGGATCTAACGCCGCTTTGCTAAGCAAAGAATTGGGAAGCAGGCTTACCGGACGTCATATTACACAAGAGCTTTTTCCGTTTTCTTATTCCGAGTTTATCACTTTCAAAATGTTAACGCCTTCGGCAGAAAGCTTAAGAACTTATATGCTTACCGGCGGTTTTCCTGAATTTGTGAAAAGCGGCGATGAAGAACAACTTGCTACACTTTTTAATGATGTGCTCATTCGTGATATTGTTACTCGCTACGGAATAAAGGATATAAAAAGCCTTCAACGCTTGGCTTGCTACCTTTTTTCAAACATTGGCAATCGCATAACGGCAACTAAATTGAAACAACCGCTTTCGATTGGCGCAACAAGCACTATTTTGAGTTGGTTTTCGCATTTAGAACTTTCGTATTTGGTATCTTTTCTGCCAATGTATAGCCATTCCACAAAGGCGCAACTTATCAATCCTCGAAAAGTGTATGCCATTGATTTGGGTTTAGTAAATATTATTTCAAATACGATGACAGAAGATATGGGTCGAAAATTAGAAAACCTAATATTCTTGCATCTGCGAAGAAAACACTCCGAACTTTACTATTTCGATAAAAAAGGCGAATGCGATTTTGTGGCAATGAAAGACGGTGTAGTAACCAAATTAGTACAAGTTTGTTATGAACTTACTCCTGATAATCTGAAACGAGAGTTGAATGGATTACTTCAAGCTATGCAATTCTTTAATCAGCGCAAAGCCACTATTGTAACCTTTGCAAACGCCGATATTATTGAAGAAAATGGGTTTGAAATAGATGTAATTCCGGCGTATAAATACTTGATGAACAATTTATAATTAATGTGATTTATTTCCGTACACTTTTCAATTCAAATTTTCTTTCAAGCAATGTGTGAATCATTAACAAAGTATTGCAATAGTAACTTAATTTACAACAAAGGACAAGTATATTGAAAAGATAATTTCGTCGGTTATCAATCAAAACTATCTCAAACTTTATGAAACTATTATAGATGCAAATTCGGTATTATTTCCAAATTTTCGTTCCAATTACTAACTGATGTTACGCATATTTATTTATTATTATCTTAAGAGTCACTCAGAGCCGGACATAGCATGGGTTTGCGTGGCGGAGTCCGTGTCGAAGAGTGATTATGCATGGTCGACTTCCCTGCCTACCGGTCAGCTACCGTGTGGACACAAGTATTATTAGCTTTGGCACAAAAAAGATATGAATAAAATAAGCCATACACCAAATTTTGAAGGAATATTTTCTGACAAACGTTTAAATAAGCGCGGGAATAATATCG
>CAINEZ010000476.1 GCA_903847905.1 uncultured Bacteroidota bacterium | reverse complement strand
TGCCTGCCGGCAGGCAGGGTAGGCAAGTATCTTTTAATATCAATCAATATCCTAATATCAATTTTTAGTTTCTATCAGTTTCCGTATATATATAGTATCCTTATTTATTTTACTTTTGTCGGATGTTAATTTTCTGATTAATTCTTCCAACCTTTTTTATGAACAGCAATCATATTTATATAAGCGAACTTGATAAAAAAATAATTCACTTTATCAGGAAGCACCATGTTCTTACCCTTGCCACTTCAAAAGATAACAAACCTTATTGTTGTAGTTGTTTTTATGTTTATAACGAAAAACAAAATTTTTTCCTTGTTACATCTGACGAAGACACAAGACATATTTCAGAAATTAAGGAACAGCCAAGCGTATCAGGCTCAATAGCCCTTGAAACTACTATGGTTGGAAAGATACAAGGAATTCAATTTACCGGAGCCATGGAAGAGGTTGACAAAACAGAATCCCAAAAAGAAAAAGCTGCGTATATTCAACGATTTCCTGTTGCGGCATTTTCGGAACTTCATTTGTGGCGCATAAAACCCGACCTTATAAAGTTCACAGACAACAGACTCGGCTTTGGTAAAAAAATGATTTGGGAGAAAAAATAATCAATATTTCAATACCAAAAAGAACATCTCCTTTCCATTCAGACACTTAACATAAGGTTAATAAAAATTATTAATTGTTAATAAAAAGCTATTGGTAGCAAAAATATTGTTGTATATCTTGCACCTCCATTTCTAAGATAAGCAATTTTTTTTATCATGTTAGAAAACAATATTTTAAAAAATTATTTGAAATCATTATAAAGATGACAGACTCAATTAAAGACAATGTACCTCAAAATACAACCAAAGACATTGACAAAAAAACTAAAACCAACTTCTATGACGGTGTTCTTGAAAAGAGAACAAAACCCAACGTATTATTTGAAGAAGAAGAAAAGGAAAACAATGTGAAAGCTAAGCAAGAAACTCCAAAGAGAATAACGCATTCTTACCAGGAAGCGCTTGAAAAAACCACTATCTATTTTAAAGGAGATACCCTTGCGGCTAATGTATGGATTAACAAATATTCGCTGAAAGATTCTGCCGGCAATTTATACGAGTGTACACCGGATGATATGCACCACAGGATAGCAAATGAAATAGCCCGGATAGAAAAACATTATCCGAACCCTATGAGCGAAGACGAAGTGTTTGATCTGCTCAAACATTTTAAATACATCATTCCCCAGGGAAGCCCAATGGCGGGAATTGGAAATGATTTTCAAATAGGATCACTGTCGAATTGCTTTGTTATAGGCAGCCACGGCAATTCCGATTCTTATGGCGGCATTATGAAAGTGGACGAGGAACAGGTACAACTGATGAAACGTCGCGGTGGCGTTGGCCACGATCTTTCACATATACGTCCTTATGGAAGCCCTGTAAAAAATAGCGCTCTTACTTCAACCGGTATAGTTCCTTTTATGGAACGCTATTCAAATTCCACAAGAGAAGTAGCTCAGGATGGCAGGCGCGGCGCTCTCATGCTGAGTATTTCAATCAAACATCCTGATTCGGAGAAATTCATTGATGCAAAGCTGGAAGAAGGAAAGGTAACAGGGGCGAATGTTTCTGTGAAGATCACGGATGACTTTATGCAATCCATAGTGAATAACGAACCATTTGTTCAGCAATATCCTGTAGATTCTTCAAACCCTACTTTTAAAAAAGAAATAAACTCACAGATACTCTGGAAGAAAATTGTACATAATGCATGGAGATCAGCAGAACCGGGCATTCTTTTCTGGGATACTATTATCCGTGAATCAGTAGCCGATTCTTATGCGGATCTTGGTTTTCGTACTGTCTCAACAAATCCCTGCGGCGAAATTCCATTATGTCCTTACGATAGTTGCAGGCTTATCGCAATAAATCTTTACAGTTATGTTGAAAATCCGTTTACAGAAAATGCAAGTTTTGATTCGGAACTTTTTATTAAACACGTGGGATATGCCCAACGCATAATGGACGACATCATTGATCTGGAACTTGAAAAGATCGATAAAATTTTGGCAAAGATCGAATCCGATCCTGAAGATTTTGAAATAAAAAGAACAGAGATTGAACTTTGGAGCAATATAAAGAAAAAATGTATTGACGGCAGAAGGACAGGCGTTGGTATTACCGCTGAAGGCGATATGCTGGCTGCTCTCGGATGCCGCTATGGTACTGATGAAGCTACAAATTTTTCAATTGAGGTTCATCAACTTCTTGCGCTTGAAGCATATCGTTCATCGGTTAACCTGGCAAAAGAAAGAGGACCTTTTCCTATTTATGATTATAAAAAAGAAAAAAACAACCCATTCATTAACCGCCTGAAAGAAACCGATAACTCGTTATATGAAGAGATGGTAAAATATGGAAGAAGAAATATTGCATTGCTCACCATTGCGCCAACCGGAAGTGTTTCGCTAATGACGCAAACGACATCGGGAATTGAGCCGGTATTCCTTATTTCATATAAACGCAGAAGAAAAATTAATCCAGGTGATAGAAATTCTCATATTGATTTTGTTGATGAGGTGGGCGATTCATGGGAAGAATATAATGTGTTCCATAATAAATTTTTGAAATGGTTAAAGGTTAACGATTACGATGTGGATAAAGTGAAGCTTATGAAAGATGCTGAACTGGATGCTATCATTAAAAAATCACCATATTATAAAGCAACTGCTAACGATGTTGACTGGGTTGCAAAAGTAAAGATGCAGGGCGCCATTCAAAAATGGGTAGATCATTCAATCAGCGTTACGGTTAATATTCCTAATGATGTAAAAGAAGAACTTGTCGCAAATATTTACCGCACTGCATGGGAAAGCGGGTGCAAGGGCGTTACTGTTTACAGAGAAGGTTCGCGTTCCGGCGTGCTTGTTTCTGAAAAGAAAAAAGAAGAGTCATCCGAATTCAAGGAAACAACAGCTCCGCCGCGTCCAAAAAAATTAGATGCCGAAATTGTGCGTTTCCAGAACGATTACGAAAAATGGGTGGCTGTTGTCGGGCTGCTCAACGGAAGACCATACGAAGTGTTCACGGGAAAAGCTGAAGATTTTTACTTACCCCCTCATGTGCAAAAAGGATGGGTAATTAAAAATAAAACCGAAAAAGACGACAGTCGTTACGACTTCCAATTTGAGGACAAACAGGGATATAAAATTACCATCGAAGGATTGTCGCGTATGTTCGACAAAGAATTCTGGAACTATGCAAAGCTTATTTCGGGAATCCTGCGGCATGGTATGCCTTTACCATTTGTTGTTGAACTTATTTCGAACCTTAACCTCGATTCGGAATCTATCAACACATGGAAAGTGGGAGTAGAGCGGGCATTGAAAAAATTTATTCCCGATGGCACAAAAGCTGCTGATAAAACCTGCTCTAACTGCGGCGATAGCGAAGGATTGATTTATGAGGAAGGTTGCCTTAAATGCAAAAGCTGCGGATATGCTAAATGTGGATAGTTTAAATTTTACATGACTGATTATTAATTTTTTAAATTAGGTAATCAGTATAAAATCTCCGATAACGATTACTGCTCACTGATTACATATTTAAAGGAAGTTACAATTTTATATAGTTTTTTTAGTACCCAAAATAACACAATGTTTGAAGCCGGCGGAATGTAAAAGTTTTGCCGGTTTTTTTGACCCAACATTAAGCAATTGTTAAGTTTTTCATATAAAGGTTGTTCAGTATATATAATGAAAGATTTTGTTTATTTTTATTAGTAACAACCCGTTGTGCTATTAATATTAAAAGATTAACTGTCAGCCCGAGTAATGTCAGGCTGAGTTTATCGAAGCCTCATCGAGGTCATATTTCGACAAGCTCAACATGACAATTGAATGTTACTCTGTTATAATTTTAATATTACAAGGTATTAGTAACAATAATTACACATGGAAAACACAGAATACAAAATCCTATTGGTTGATGACGAACCCGATATTTTGGAATTCCTTGGTTATAATCTTACAAAGGAAGGATATATAATTTTTAAAGCCGACAATGGCAAAGAAGCGCTTAAAATTGCTTCCAAAATAAAACCACACCTTATTATATTAGATGTGATGATGCCAGAAATGGACGGTATTGAAACATGCAGGGCGATAAAAAAGATCCCTTCGCTGAATCAATCTGTCATCGTTTTCCTTACTGCCCGCAACGAAGATTTTTCTCAGATCGCAGGCTTTGAAGCAGGCGCAGATGATTATATTGCCAAACCTGTAAAACCGCAAGTCTTTATTAGCAGGGTAAAAGCGCTCTTGCGTCGCTTTTCTATTACCGAAGATGCAGGCGAAAAGATAATCGTTGACGGCTTTATTATCGACAGGGAAAAATATTTAGTGATACAAAATGAAAAGGAAATTATTTTGCCAAAAAAAGAATT
>CAINEZ010000475.1 GCA_903847905.1 uncultured Bacteroidota bacterium | reverse complement strand
GTTGCAAACGCTTGGCTTTGCAGCAAGCACAGTAAAAAGCTTACCGCAATATACCGCAGAAATGCTGCAATACTTTGAACAAAACAGAATCACTACAGTAAATCAAACTTGTGCTGAGCATAGTCGAAGCATTACATCGGAAGCTATAAAAACATTTTTTTTTCACTGGAAAAAAAGAAAGAACAAACGTACAGGAGCCGGACTAAGTCAAAACCATATACGAGTAGGAGTTTTGGCGATAAACAATTTTATAAAGTTCCTGAAGCTTGCAAAAAATCATAACATCAACCTGAAATTAGAAAGAGAAAAGTTACAAACGAAAATCCCGCAAGTACTCACTTTACAGGAAATACAAGCTATTTACGAAGCCACATATAACAACACAAGAAGAGTAAATGCAGAAAGCTACGGACAGCGTGACAGAGCGATGTTAGCAATTTATTACGGCTGTGGATTAAGAAAAAGCGAAGGAAATAATTTAGTGTTAAGCGACATACTCACAGAAAAAAAATTGCTTTATGTACGCAAAGGCAAAGGCAGCAAAGAACGCTTTGTACCCATTGCAGAAAAAGGAATGCAGGACATAGAAGAATATTTAGAGCATGGCAGAAAATGGTTTTTAAAACCAAGACAAAAGCTAAACAAACCGCAAACAGATTATTTTTTTATCAGTATGGACGGAAAACCCATGCGGGATTTTACAGCGAGGATACAGCAGTTGAAAGAAGATGCAGGAATAAACAAAAAAATAAGTTTACATACTTTTCGTCACAGCATAGCCACACATCTTTTACAAAACGGAATGGAAATCGAAAACATCAAAAAGTTTTTAGGACACGCAAGCCTTGAAAGCACACAGGTTTATACACATATAGTAAATGAATTATGAATGTTGAGCGACAACAAAATCCCGATTTATCCGGAAGCTTTGAAAAATATCTGCGACAAAACAAACTCATGGAAAGCACTGTCAGAGGGCATTTGCAGGACATGGAACGTTTTAAAAAGTGGTGTAAAAAAAGAAATACTAATTACATAAATGCAGATTACAACGAGCTTTTAGAGTTCATAAGGGAAACAAGAGCCAGAGGAGTAAGCAAAAGCAGCATAAACATACATTTAAACAGCATCAGCAAATATTATGAATACCTTACAGAGCAAGGCGAAAGAAATGATAATCCCGCAAAAGACTTACGTTTAAAGAACACAGGAAAAAAAGTATTGCAACATCTTTTAACAACTCAGGAATTAGAAGAAATTTATACAAGCTATGCTAATAAGCCGGAATGGAGTTTCAGCAAAGAAAAATCAAAACAGAGCCACCTTAGAAATACCGTAATACTTGGATTAATTATTTATCAAGGCATACAGACACAGGAGTTAAAGAAGATAGAAAAAACACATCTGAATTTATTACAAGGAACCATTTACATCCCATCATCATGCAGAAGTGCCGGCAGGATATTAAAGCTGAATGCAAAACAAATAATCCCGATACAGCAGTATTTACAGACCACAGGAACAAACCAGGAACGACTGTTTAACTGCAAAATAAATCCGGTAGTATTCTGGCTGATGACGACTCTCAGGAAAGAAAATGAAAAGGCTTGTGGTGAGCATAGCCGAACCATAAAAGAAGCCGGGCAAATCCGCTCCAGTGTGATCATAAACTGGCTCAGACAACACAACATCCGTCAGGTTCAATACATGGCCGGACACAAACACATTGGCAGCACAGAACGCTACAAACAGGAAGATTTACAAGACTTGCAGCTACAATTAAATTTATTCCATCCATTAAAATGATTTTTTTCTTTTTTACCTGCCGAAATGAAATGCAGGCATGGCACAGGAAACACAGGAAATAAAAGAAAAAGAAAAAAGAAAATAAATACCCGCTCCCAATGCTCCCCGTCCCTTCTGCTTAAATTTTTTGTCATGTTTTTTGCAAATTGCCAATGTACCCCGCGAAGCAAAAAATCACGCCAAAAAATTTTAAGATCAAAGCTATTTTACATAATGTGCCGCTGGCTTGCTGTTAGTGCGCTATATGGCGGATTACAGCAAGCCGAAATTATGTGCAGTTATTTGATATAAGAGCAAAGCTGCTTTTTTTTTTCATTGGAAAAAACTTCCTGTGAAAAGAAAAAATAATAACTTTGGATAACTCTAAGAACAGAAAAGTGTACACGGCAACAGGGACATATAGCGAAAAAAAGACACTATTAAATTTTGGTGTAAAGGCTAATCATTTAGGGAACGTGCT
>CAINEZ010000474.1 GCA_903847905.1 uncultured Bacteroidota bacterium | reverse complement strand
CTAATTTTGAGAAATTCTGAAAATCCCTTATTGATATGATTTTCATAAGTTTTTATTGAGAAAATATAATAATAGGAATTAATTTTTTTTCAATAATGCGTTTCCCAAAAATGTGATTTGGATTAAATCAAAACAGATTTCAGAATAGAAAAGATTATTGGCGGGAAAACTTAAACATCTGCATTTTTTACTTTTCTATATTTTCGATTTACTGAGATATGTAATAATCTTTTATCTGCATTAATTATCTCTTAAAACGTATTCGTCATATTCTAATTCAAAGCGAAGTTTGTGCCTTGATTCTTCTTGGGCAAGCATAATAAAAAAGTTTTTAAGTTCGTTACCCGGAGCTCTTTCAGAAAGTCCAAGATAAAGTTTAAATGCAGCTTTTTCCTTATTCATAGCTAAAACCAATACCTCCTGATAAGTCATTTGAGGCGAAGGTTTAACATTAACAATATAATCAGCAATTTTCATGTCCATGATTTTTTCGGATGAAACATCATAAATTCCTTTTTGCTGTATATCCAAAAGTTTTGCCTTGTGTCCCATTTCTTCCTGGGCAAATTGTTCAAAAACATTACGCATCACTTTGTTGGATGATTTAGAAGCAAGATTATTATAAAAATCAACAGATTCTTGTTCCTGATTTATAGCAAAATCGAGAATATCATTAATTTTTTCAAATTCTTTCATTATAATAATTTTTAAAATAGTAATAATGTTTTTAAGCTTCTTCTAACTGCTGTACGAATCAAAATCTTCGTATAATTTTTTCAAAGCAAGTGATAAATCTTCAAATTCGGCGCTGTGTTTTTTACATCCTTTTCTTGTACAGAAATTAATTTTTCCTCCCATATCAAGTATTATTGATGCTATAGGCGCATTACAGGTTTCACAAAACTCATGAGAGGTAATCTCTTCTTTACAAAAAGGACAGGAAAATTGAGCAATTTCATCTGTCATTAGTGTAATATCGCAATCATAAATATAACTGCCATATAAAGAACTTAACCAGATATTACCCGAATGT
This sequence comes from uncultured Bacteroidota bacterium, assembly GCA_903847905.1. Lineage (GTDB taxonomy): Bacteria > Bacteroidota > Bacteroidia > Bacteroidales > CG2-30-32-10 > CAINEZ01. The sequence continues at coordinate 5,673 of CAINEZ010000474.1, read as the reverse complement.
TTCGCTGTTTTTATTGCTAATTTTATTCCTGGTCTGTCATCTACTTTTTTTTCTGTATCCATAAGAGACTTGCCGCATTTAGGACACTTCACATTTAATGATATTAATTGGTTAACCATATTATCCTCCAAATTTTTTATATTTTTTATTAAAATGTTTAATTATTCATTGCTTTTGAAAAACTATCCTCAAAATATTTAGTTACCGAATCACAACCATAATTAAATATTCTGTTCGTATTATCGTCAGCGGTTGTTTTAAAAACATGTTTCATATTATCTTTCCTTGCGGGAAGCATATTGATAGCTTCTATCATTACATCAATAACATCATTTAATCCTTTCAAACCAAATTTCTCATTTAGCTTGATAAGCTGTTCGCCTGAATTTAACTCAACTTTACTTTCAATTTGTTTTTCAAACTTCTGTAAAACTTTTTGGGTATTGCTGTATGAACCTCCTGACTCAAAAGGGAAAGATGCTGGTAAAATCAAGCTTGCTTTTTTTGCTGTTTCTGTAATAAAGTAATCCTGAACCACAATAAAATCAACATTTGCAAACCATTTTGAAATCGCTTTTGAATCAATTGCGCAACCTATCGGGTCTTCGCCAAAAATGAAAATGTTTTTAAGTTTCCCATTTTCAAGTTGGTCTTTCATTTTAATTCCGGTTATTGCAGGAATATCTTTTATTCCCCATTTTGATTTCATTTTTTCTATCAGGTTTTTATCGTCAACCGGAACTCCGCCAACACCAAGCTTTGTGCAAATTCCCATGTCGAACAATCCCTGTGAATTATTTTTTTCTTTTAATGAAATCAAACCATTTGAGGTTTTGCCAAGTTTGCCGGTTATCATCGCCAGGTTAAATAATTCCATACATGAATTGGATGATAATTCTTTCTCGGAAAATACTATTACAGCATTCATTTCTAAATTGTATTCCTCAGCTAACTTTTCGACACATTCTTTACAGCAAATACCTGATTTTTTACATAAATCATCAAAATTTTCTTTTAATAAATTCTTTTTATATTCTTCAAATCCCTCACAGTTATCTTTTATGAATAATTGATTTTCTAAACCTTTTGAAAGCAAATAATAATTGATCGCCTTAATAAAATGGTAATATGATTTCACATGAAGCACATGATCAACTTTATATTCAATGTCGCTGTTTTCGTGTACTGTTATGAATTCAACAGGAATATTATTACGGAATCTGGCATTATTTACCATAAAACCGGCCACCGCATTATCCTTATTGATTTCAGAGCCTAACAAATAAATACGGCTTGCTTTTTTAATTTGATCAAACGGAACATTTGCTGTGGAATTATTACGATATCCTTCGCCTCTTCCGAGGTAGTGGAATGTTGAAACATTATTTGTTTTAGCGCCAGCTCTTGCCAGTTTCTGAACAAGGTACATTTCTTCATTTGATAATCTTGCACCTGCAAAAAATGCATTTTCATCAGCTTTTACATTTTTGATTTTTTCACTTATCAGATCAAATGCTTTAGTAAAACTGATTTCCTTGAATTTATTGCCCTCTTTCAGCAATGGTTTGGTAATTCTGTTCTTATCATTAATATAATAATATCCAAACTTCGGATACTTACACAAGTTCCCGTCAACATTCACTTTGCCTTTATTTCCGGTAGTCTTCATAGCAAAACCATTTTTATGCTGAATAGAAATTTCGCAACCGACAGAACAATAGTTGTATATAGTTTCCATTTTTTCAAGTTTAACAGGACCTGGTTTAAACATTACATTTTCTGTAATTGCACCGGTAGGGCACGCCGAAATACATAATCCGCATGACTCGCATTTTGTATCCTTAAGACAATTACCCATTGCAGGCGCCACATATGTTTCAAATCCGCGGTTTACAAGACCTAATGCATTTGCGCCAACAACTTCGCGACATATTCTTATACATCTTGAACAAAGGACACATTTATTATTATCTATTTCAACAAAAGGATGACAGAAGTCAATATTATATTGTTTGAATTCGCCTTCATATTTTTTTTGTTCGGCATCATATTCCGAAGCATATCGTTTTAAATCACAGTCAAAGTAAGCGACACAACCACATTCCAGGCAACGTGAAGATTCTTTAATTGCAATGTCTTCGTTTTTGTATCCTAATTCAACTTCTTTAAAATTATTACGCTCTGCCGGGTTTAGTGTAGGCATTTCTTCGCGCATTTGTTTTAAAAATTTTCCGGCATAATCTTCAGCAAGCTGAAGTTTAAAATTATCTTTCTTGCTGATGAATTCTTTTTTCACAGGAACAACAGGTAGTTCCATTAAATACTGATGACAACTTAACGCTGCAATTTTTGCCTGCGCAACTGCCTGGATTAATGTTGCAGGACCTGTAACACCATCACCGCATGCAAAAATTCTTTTTACACCTGTTTGCAATGTAAGCGGATTGGCTTCAATATCGCCCCATTTAGTGGCTTTTAATTCGTCATTATCAGTGTTGCGGTTTACATCTTCTATAAAGTTCACAAAAGTTTTTTGCCCGATAGCGGCAATTGCGTAATCCATTTCCACGTTAAATTCGGAACCTTCAACTACTACCGGCCTTCTTCTTCCTGAAGCGTCGGGTTCGCCAAGCTCCATTTTAACGCAGGTCATTGTTTTTATTTTACCTTCTTTATCTTTATTAACTTTTACTGGTGCTGTAAGGAACATGTATTCTACGCCTTCGAGTTTTGATTCATGAATTTCGATAGGATTAGCGGGCATTTCTTTTTCGGTACGGCGATAAATAATATAAACTTTTTTTGCGCCGCAACGAATTGATGAACGGCAGCAGTCCATTGCTGTATTTCCTCCGCCTATCACGGCAACTGTTTTATCTTTGAAGTCATATCTTTTTCCTGTCAATTCCATTGTTTTCAGGAAATCAATTCCTGACAGGCAATTAATAGCATCATCGCCTTCGCAACCTATTGAAGTTCCTTTCTGCGAGCCTATTGCAAGGATGATGGAATCGTATTTGAACTTTAATGCTCTGTAGGAAAGATTTTCTCCGAGCTTCTGGTTGTAAAAAATATTCACTCCCATTTCGGTAATGTTATCAACCTCTTTCTGCAAAACATCATTTGGCAAGCGGTATTCCGGAATCCCGTATCGTAACCAACCACCGGCTAATGGAGCAGCTTCATAAATATCAACAGAATGTCCTTCTTTTCTTGAAAAGAAAGCAGCGGATAATCCGCCCGGACCGGCGCCTATTACCGCTATTTTTTTACCTGTATTAGGTTTTATTACCGGCTTGTATTTGTTTGGTGATGTAAGATCATAATCGGCAGCAAAACGTTTCATATAATCGATGCCAACGCCGGTTCCTTCATCTAATAGATTTCTTCTGCAAGCAGCTTCGCAAGGGCGAACGCAAACTCTACCGCAAATTGCAGGAAGAGGATTTGTCTCCTTTATTAATGCAATAGCTTCGTTATACATTTCTTTTTCGATATAAGAAATATATCCCTGCACGTCAACACCGGCGGGGCAAGTTTGCTTACAAGGACCAAGACAATCTGCATAATGGTTGCTTAGAAGCAAATCCAGTGCAGTTTTCCTGGCTTTATAAACTTTTCCGTTATTTGTTTCTATTTTCATTCCTTCAGCAATTCTGGTAGAGCAGGCAGGCTGAAGAGCTCTCATACCTTCAATTTCAACTACACAGACATAACATGAGGAATAAGGTTCAAGGCGATCTTCATTACAAAGAGTGGGTATTTCGTAACCATATCTTTTTGCAAGTGGAAGAATATATTCTCCTTTATTGCCTTTTACATTTTTACCATTTAAAATGACGTTTATTTCGTTCATGATAAAATAGGATTTTCAGTTAAAAAAATATTTTTAATTAATAGTAATTGCATTGAATTTACACTTAGCATAACATGAGCCACACTTAGTGCAAATAGTCTGATCAATTACATGGAGTTGTTTCTTTTCGCCTGTAATAGCATTTACAGGGCATACTTTTCTGCATAGAGTGCAACCTGTACAATTTTCAGCTATTATTTCATAAGTAAGCAATGGTTTGCAATTTTTAGCCGGACATTTTTTATCACGGATATGAGCTTCGTATTCATCGCGGAAATATTTGATAGTTGTAAGAACAGGATTCGGAGCTGTTTGACCTAATCCGCATAGCGAACTATCTTTTATCTGGTTGCAAAGTTCTATAAGTGTTTCAATATCTCCTGCTTTACCTTTTCCTTGAGTTATTCTTGTAAGTATTTCAAGCAAACGCTGAGTTCCTATACGGCAGAATGTGCATTTTCCGCATGATTCTTTTTTAGTAAAATCGAGAAAAAATCTTGCCATATCAACCATGCAGGTAGTTTCGTCCATGACAACCATACCACCTGAACCCATTATGGCACCGGTTGATGTTACAGAATCATAATCAACAATAGTATCACCAAGATATTCGGGAATACAGCCACCGGAAGGACCTCCAAGCTGAACAGCCTTAAATTTTTTGTTGTTTTGAATTCCGCCGCCAAGTTTAAATACTATATCTCTTATTGTAATTCCCATAGGAACTTCAACAAGTCCGCCGTTTTTAATTTTTCCCGTAAGAGCAAAAACTTTTGTGCCTTTACTTTTTGCAGTACCATATTTTGCATAAGCTGCTGCTCCATTATTTATTATCCAGGGAATATTGGCAAATGTTTCCACATTATTAATATTGGTCGGACTTTTCCATAAACCTGATTCGGCAGGAAATGGGGGTCTTTTGCGCGGCATACCTCTTTCGCCTTCAATAGAAGCCATCAATGCAGTTTCTTCACCGCAAACAAATGCACCGGCACCTTCTTTTATATGAATATCAAAGTTAAAACCTTCGATTCCGAAAACATTTTTCCCGAGATAACCATTTTTTCTTGCCTGTTCAATTGCAATATTCAAGCGTTTAATTGCAAGAGGATATTCGGCACGGCAATAAATCCACCCATCAGATGCTTCGATTGCATAAGCGCCAATGATCATTCCTTCAAGAACAGAATGTGGATCGCCTTCAAGAACAGAACGGTCCATGAACGCGCCAGGGTCTCCTTCATCAGCATTACAAATTATATATTTCGTTTTTGCTTTATTATTATTTGCGAATCTCCATTTTAATCCTGTAGGGAAACCGCCGCCGCCTCGTCCGCGAAGACCTGAATCGAGTACAGTTTGTATTACATCAACAGGAGATATTTTTTTAGTGGCTATCGATTTTATTGCCTTGTATCCGTCTCTGGCTTCATATTCTTCAATGGATTCCGGATCCATGTAGCCGCAATTTCTGAGTGTAATTTTTACCTGTCCTTCAAAAAAGCCTTTGTCTTTGGTTTCAAACAAATCTGTTTTTACAACATATTCTTTTATTGGTTCGGCATTTTTAATATGCTTTTCCAGAATTTCTACTGCCCGTTTTTCATCAACTTCACCATAAATATATGAACCTTTATCATCAATAACTTCAACCAGAGGTTCGCGAAAACACATCCCGATACAGCTCGTTTTTTTTAATTCAAAATCGAGATCACTTTCTTTTTTAATTGTATTTATTTTATCAAAGACCTTTCCGGCGCCTGCTGCAAGTCCGCAACTGCCAAGTCCTACAATTACTTTTATTTTTTTCATTTTTT
>CAINEZ010000473.1 GCA_903847905.1 uncultured Bacteroidota bacterium | reverse complement strand
ACGATTTTTCAACTTTCTAATATACATTTTTTTGAAATTTTGCAACACCCAAAGTTATAAATCATTCCTTTATTATCAAGGGTTTTGGAGGGTGTTGCAAAAAAGTGCGGAAAACAGGAAAAGTATCCCGATAGCAAAGCTATCGGGATACTTGAAAAAGATTAAACAAAAACTAATTATTTCATTATTGTAATTTTCTTCGACAGAGAACTACCTTCTTCGGTTTTAATAATAATATAATAAATACCTGATTTAACATCAGCAAGATCAATTTTCATCATTGGGGACATTGATTTGTTTTCAATAGATTTGATCAACCCGCCAATAGAATTAAAAATTTCAACATCAACTTTATTATTACCATAGTTTGCCAAATCAATATTCAGAATATCATTTGCAGGATTAGGGTAAATTAGAATGTTGTTTGTTAAACTTTCTTCTATACCAACACTGCTAGTGCAAACAATCGGAAAAATAGTGTTAACCAAGTTCAAACTATATGTAGAGGAATATGTAGCCCATGCAGATGAGTTGGATTGTCTCCATCCTGTTCCCGGGGTTACATTACCGTTGGTATTGGTATACAAAGCCAGTGTATCTCCAGTGCCTGTAGGTATCACTACGCCAACATAAAATGGACCGGTAATTGAAACAGCCGGTGAAATTGGGATATAGACATATGAATTGCTTGCTGTATTTGAAATTATAGTTGAAAAAGGAAGTGTTGCTGTACCTATAACTGTACCCGGCGCACCGCTTGCGCCTCCATTATTATAAATATTAAAAGTTATGTTTGTAGTTGAGCTGCTTGTCTTCGACGCTTTTACAAATCGTGCATAAATTCCTGTGATACTGTTATATGGGGAGTATGTTGCAAAATAATCGGCTATTGCTTTATCCTTCAAACTATTGGTGCCGGCAACATAACCTGTAGAATGATTAAAATAACACACCATTGTACCAACCAAAGGATAATGCAGCGTATCGCATGTTTGAGCGCCGCCATTAGTTACGGTAATATAATTTGTTTTTGTACAAGTATTAGGACCAACACCGTTTGTAGCAGTAAGAGCAACTGTATAGGTACCTGCAGTTGTAAATTTAATTTGCGGGTTTTGCGAAGCTGCGCTTGTTCCACCTTGGTACGAAAAACCAGTAGAAGGTGTAAGAGCCCATGACCATTGTGTAGGAGCATTTGACGACTGATCGGTAAAAGTAACTGTTGTATTTAACGGAACAGTAGTAGCATTTGCTATAAAAGCTGCTACAGGTGCAGCAGCAGTACATTCTGTTGATACGGCATTTATCAAGCTCGTCATATATGTAGTAATGACAGCCTTCATTCTTAAAGCCTGACCTGGAGTCATGTTTGAAGAACACGCATCATTACTGTAATCCATAAAATTCATATACATTACACCGGGGCTTGTAGATGAACAAGCATCGGTTAAAAGTCCCGTGTGACTCCCTGTAGTTGCAGCGGCCTCCATGGGAGTATCGGTGACTCCATCGTCAGCTGCGCAAGCATCTTCGTCCCCCCATGTATGATTTAAGTTCAAACAATGTCCGCCTTCATGAGATAATAATGTTCCTCCGTTAGCAGGGGACGTTGCTCCTGTAAGACCAAAATATTTATAACAGATTGCAGCGCCATAATCAGCAGTCATACCTGCTGTTGGAAACAAACCAAACCCGCCAAGGCCGACGAGTGAAAAGTTACATACCCATATATTAAAATATTTTGTCGGGTCCCACGCATCACAACCACCCGTACTGACATGTTTCATATCGTTATCGTGACTGTCATAATTATGAGAAAAAGCAGTAGTAGCTGTATATGTTCTTGTTATTCCGGTTGTAGTATTTCCGCTAGGATCTTTTGTGGCAAGGCATAATGAAATACCCGTATTTGCTCTTAAAGACGCTGAAAAAACTCCCATGGAACGTCCGTTTTGTCCTTCCCAATCTAAATTTGTTTGAGCTATCTGTTCTAAAACGCGGGAATCAGAAATATTCTGATCGGTTGTATTATAAACTGTAAAGTTTCACCACGTTGTTAATGGAGAAACCTCCCCCTTCCTTTGCGAAGTGGAGCGTAGCGGAACGAAGCAAAGGAAGGGGGAGGTAGCATTATAAATGATAACTTGCTTAATTT
>CAINEZ010000472.1 GCA_903847905.1 uncultured Bacteroidota bacterium | reverse complement strand
GTTTTGTTTTTGAACCAACATTTTTCTTTCTATTTTCTTTCTTTCCTGCTACCCTTTAAAGATTTTATACCAATGCTTATTATGAAATTGTCCAAAGGATAAGTTCATAATTTTGCAGTAGTAAATGCCAATAGACAATATGTTTAGTTCAGTCTTTTTGGACTATTACATATTGCGTATCGGTATTAATTATTAAAAAGTGTAAACTGCTTTTATACGTTTTGGAAAAATGCCAAATTTTTTAATTTTTTTCAACTATAATTTTTTTAATAATAATTTTTGTGTGTAAATTAAAATGAATAAAATAAACACCGCTTTGTTTGTCTGACAAATCAATAGCTGATTTATAACACCCCGAATAATAAACCTTTTTACCTAATATATTATAAATTTCTATTGAATATACTTGCTCCTTATCGCCATTAAATAGAAGGTTGAATATTCCGTTTGTAGGATTAGGATAAATAATAAAATCGTTTGTTATTTTTTCTCCGCAATTTGAAATAACAATAATTTTAGAGTATCTAAATTTACCATCAAAATCAGTTTGTTTTAAACGGTAATAAAAAAATTGAGATTTGAGATTTGAGATTTGAGAATCAATAAATTCATAATTGCGAACAGTATTTGAATTTCCTGCTTCGCCAACTGTTCCTATAATTACCCAGTTTATAGCATCTGCGCTTCGTTCAAGTGTAAAATAATTGTTATTGGTTTCGCTGGCGGTAGCCCAATGTATTTGTGCAATACCTTTATCGCATTCGGCAGTAAAAGAAAGTAATTCGATGGGCAAAGGCACTTCATTGCCCCACGAACCTATGCAACTTATAGAAAAGCCACCGTAATTACCGCCATTAAAGATAGCATTGCTTACTGCATCTGCCTGGACATAACAAATAACTGAAAACCCATCATCATTGCCGCCATTAAAGATATCATTGTTTACTGCGTCTGCCTGGGTATAACAAATAACTGAAAACCCATCATCATTGCCACCATTAAAGATATCATTGTTGGTTTGAGCATTAGCTTTGTAACAAATTGAAAAGATGAAAATGAAAAGTGAAAAATACAGTATAGTATAATTTTTTACTTTTCGCTTTTCGTTTTTCACTATATATTCCACTTATTCAACGTTTTTATTTTATAGATTATGCAAGCAATTAGTGTTAAGCTATGAATCAAATGACGCAATAGATTGCTTCGTCGTACCGTCCCGATTGCTATCGGGAGCTATCGGTATTCCTCGCAATGACGTCATTGCGCCAGCCTTGCCGACTAGGCAGGAAGCTAACGAAGGAGGCTGAAGCAATCTCAATGCGAGAATTTAGTTTTCACTATTTATTTTAGTTTTTATTATTTTTTTTTATTATTTTTTTTGTAATTTTGTAAAATATTTAACATTTTTAAATTATGACATTTACAGTAAAACATATTAAAGAAAAGGGATTCAATGATCCGATGGTTATTTTCCCTCTTAAGCAATATGAAACCCTTATGGAATATATCGAAGATATTGAAGATCGTCTGTCTGTTATGGCGCGGATAAATGAGCCCAATATTTCGCAGGAAGAAGTTGAAAAGAAATTTAAAAAGAAATTCGGGAACAAATGAAGTATTCTATCTTTTACAAGCGATCTGCTTCTGAAGAATTGCTTCAACTTCCGGCAAATATTGCCCACAAAGTTAAGGCAGCAATAAACAGCCTTTCTGAAAATACCCGCCCGCACGGCTACAAAAAACTGAAAGGTTCTATTAACGAATACCTTATTCGTATTGGCAACTACCGCGTGATATAAACTATTACCGATACTATTCTTATTGTTACTGTTATTAAAATTGCTCACCGTAAAGATGTTTATCGTTAGTTAACTTTATTCGATTGTTCAATTGTTTTAATTGTCATTAGTCAACTGCCTCCGGCAGTCAAGTTAGTTATTCGTTGTCATTACTTATACCCTTTCTCCCTTTCTCCCTTTCTCCCTTTCTCCCTTTCAACTTTTTCACCCTTTCCTCTTCCCATTTTCCTCTTTTCATTAATTTTAACCCCGGCTAAGGCGCCACACGCACCCCACGACCGCCATAATTGTTGTTACGATTATTGTTGGTGTTCGCTGCGTTGTTGCGGTCGGAAACTTGCAAGTTAGTTGCATTGTTGTTCCAATTGCCGCCCCGGAAGCCAGCGCCTTAAACTGCCTACCCTTTTCATTTGGCGTTAAATGAGAAATGCGAAAATTTGCCCATCTCAAAAACTGTTGTTTGTTTATCCCGATAAATCGGGACAGGATAACGGCAGCCGGGTTAAAGGAATCTGCCTTATAAACATATCCGTGAATTTGTTTATTTAAGTGTTGCATCTTCCGTAATTTTCATGTTATATTTATTTTGCAAAAACTGGTGCAAAAAATGCGTATCGCCAAAGGAACTATGATTTTCCCATGAATCTACGCTTCGCTGTAATGCTTTATCATCAAGCATACCCAATGTTTGCAGTTTTTTCTTTGCCTGATATTTTCTTAAAAACCTATTAAGGCATACACCTTTGAGTTTTTTATGCTTGCGGTAAATTTTAAATCCTAAAAAGCCCAAACCTTCTGTATAATTTTTTATGCCTCCTTTAATATGAAGCGAAAGATGTAAGTTCTCGCTACAAAAAGCAATTACCTCCTGCTTTTTTTTGAGAAGTTCCGCTCTGTTATTGTCAAACAGAACAAAGTCGTCCATATAGCGCAGGCAGTAACGGCATTTAAGCTCATGTTTAACAAACTGATCTAATTCATTAAGGTATAAGTTGGCTAAGAACTGCGAGGTAAGGTTGCCAATTGGCAAACCTTTGGGCTCTGCAACAGGGTTAAATAAATCTATGTTTTGCTGTTCGGGTATAGTGGTGGAATCAATTATTACATCAAACAAGTTCAAAATATCAGCATCAGTAAAATGTTTTTTCAGGATGTTTTTAAGTGTGTTATGCTGTATGCTTGGAAAATATTTTTTTACATCAAGATGTACAAAATACTGGTTGGCTTGTAAAAAATGTTGGGCGCGGGTAATGGCTGCGTGTGTACCTTTATTTTGCCGACAGGCATAGCTGTCGTAAATAAATTTTTTATCCATAATCGGTTCTATTACATCGTGCAGGGCGTGATGTACCACCCTGTCTTTAAGTGGAGCTGCCAAAACAAGTCGTTGTTTGGGTTCAAAAATAGTAAACGAACGGTAAGCGCTATGCTTGTAGGTTTTATTTATTAGTTCCTGCCGTATTTGTAACAGATGCTTTTCGTAGTGCAGTTTAAACAATGCCCCTTCGCGCTTATATCTACGACCATATAACAGGGTGCGATGTCCTGCATGCATAAGGTTTTCGATGCTGCATACTTTTTGATATAAGGTGTTGTTTTTACTCATTTACATATTTTTCTTTATTCTGCGTGAACTGATTTTTTCCAAGCGCCCAACATTTTTGAAATATCTAAAATTTGTTTACTTCCGTAAGCATAACTTTTAAGATTTATCATTTTTATTTGTGCCGACAGCCGCAGGCAATAGCGTATATGTTCTAATGTTAATATCGCCGTTTCTAAGTGTTGCCGTTTATTGCTTTTATCACTAAGGGCAGCATCAAGTATATATTCTAATGCATCCAACGCATTGTTTTGCAAACGCGCTCCTAAAATGTATTTTTGATCTTTTTGAAACTTACTTACCTTGGGCAGCAGCCACACACAAAACTCAAAATAATGCTCTACAATAGGCGGCATTTGAAATATATCTTTTTGAAGTTCAGCAGTAGTCATTAATTGTAATTTATCCGTCAGCTGGCGGGTTAGACATTAGGTTTATGCAATTTCATTTAAAAGTTTGTGAATTAATAATCAAGTGTCATATTGAGCAATGTCAGGCTGACACTACATTCTACATTCATAATTCTTAAATCTTAATTTTATTTTTCAATTTTTACTTTTTTAAAAAATCGATGGGGCAAGCCCCATACCCCAGTTTTGAGTAATGAAACCCCGGCTAAGGCGCCACACGCACCCCACGACCGCCACAATCGGCGTAACGACTACCGTCGGCGTGCGCTGCGTAGTAGCGGTCGGAAACCCGCAAGTAAGGTGCAGCGCTGCCCCAAGTGCCGCCCCGGAAGCCAGCGCCCGCTGCATCAGTGCCTGCTGGCCAGTTACCAACAGTAGTACCATCGGCATTACCGTTATCATCAAGTTTGCCATCGCCATTAATTCCTGTAAAAGCCCTGCCTGCTGAATTGCTAACCGTTACAGGGCGCTCCCATAAATTACCGCTCATCTCCATAATACCGTAATATGTGGCGCCTGCCGTTACCCTGCCGTTATTACCACTCGTACCGGCAAATATCCCTACACGCCCAGGTCCAATAATGGTTGATCCGGTTGTTAAATATAAAGCATTGCCAACGGATGTACTGTAATTTGTAGCTATTACTTCATTACTTGCCCCGCTGTTATTTAATGTATATACGCTACCGGCAATACTGGTTGTTCCCCACGCATATTCGTTGGCTGTTGCCGTTCGGGTTCCACGGCAGGCTTTTTCAAACTCAAGCTCGGTCATGGGGCGCAAGCCGCTCCAATCGAAATATGCCGCCAAATCTGCCCAGCTTAAATAGTTGCAGGCTACATAAGGATTGGTGGTAGCATAGCTACCTATAGAGCTACCTGTTATAGCATAACGATAATTGGGTGTAGGCTGGTCGAATTTACGAGCAGTAGCCTGTGTTTGCGTAAGCTTATTCAAAAAATCAACATACTGCTGCTGGGTTATTTCGTATTTCATACAGTAAAATGCGTTGTAGCCTTTTGGGAAGGCTGCAGGTATCGGACCTGCCTGGTCGCCACCATAAGTGGAGGATGGATAATACAGATTATTGGTTGCAGTACCAACTGTAATAGCATCTTCGGTACTTACCGAATAGGTATTTGTGGTAGTTGGGTATTTATAGAAGGCTGATATTTCAGAGCCACCACTGCCTAAAGCAAACGTGCCTTGCGGTACATATACCATTTCAATAGCAAATACACAAACTTCTACACTGTCGAAATCGTACAAGCCATCAACACCATAATTCCAACGTAGTTTTGCGGCTGTCCATGTATTAGAGCCAATACCAACGGCGCTTTTGTAAATAAATATCCCTTTCCCATCAGTAGGTGTTGTAATAGTTGAATTGGTAGGTGCTGTATGACCTGTTGTGTTTAGGGTAGCGTGATTCCATGTTGTCTGGGTTTTCAGCCTGTATTTTACAAATACCCATGCGGCATCCCAGTTGCTTTCAAGGGTGGGGGTTCGCCATGAGTTATCCCAGCTTATGTCGAACTGCACCATAGTATAATTAGCAACATTATTAAAGCCGGCAGTAGTGTTTTGTCCCGTTAAATGAACATTGGTTACGGAAATATTGTTGGAAAAACAGAAAAATGAAATTCCAATAAAAATTATTAAAAAGAAATATTTTTTCATATTTGTCATATTTTAAAAACTCATTCCTGATTTTGTAATATAGCAAAAGAATAATGCCATGCGGCAATAAGGCAATGCCATATAGCAAAAGGTTTAGACATTAAAAGAGTAACAAATTTATTTGAATGGCTTCGCAGGTATTTAGCGAATGTGTGTGTGTGTGTGTGTGTGTGTGTACAGCCACGCGGGTTTGCGAAGGTAGGTAAATTTATATTTGAAGTAAAGAATCATTTATTGAAAAAGTTAATTTATTGTTTTGTCTTTATTTTTTGTTTGACAAAGATAATAAAATTTCAGATGAACAAGCAAGAAATAAGTATTTTGATTTGGAATTTGGAACTTGGTCCCGATAAATATCGGGATTGGAACTTAATTACCCTATAAAGTATATTTATCTTTTTAATCATTGATTATTCTAAGTTTCGCAAACTTCAGCAATAACTGTTTTTGACCGACTCCTTCAAAAAATACCATAGCTTTTTTATCATTGGCTTTCCCATCAATATTTATAACTTTCCCTTTCCCAAAACGTTCATGTTCCACGCTCATACCTGTTTGAAGTTCCATCAGAATGTTATCGTTTGCCTGAAAGTTGCTGCCGGCTGACTTTTGCACAGCTTTATTAAGCGGGACAAAATTCTTTTTAATAATTACCGGATTAACAGCTGTTGATTTTTGTTTTGTTTTTGAAACCGGAGTTTCAGTATCAAATATAAAATCTTTTTGCAGCGATGTTTTTCTTTTTGGAAAATCAATAAATGCAGGATTAATTTCTTCAACAAAACGACTTGGTTCGCAAAAATTCAAATTGCCCCATTTGTACCGTGTTTCAGCGAAAGATACTGTAACTCTTTTCATGGCGCGTGTGAGAGCCACATAAAACAATCGTCTTTCTTCTTCAAGTTCGGCTCGCGACCCCAGCGATTGAATGGAAGGGAAAAGATTTTCTTCAACGCCAACAATATATACATGCGGGAATTCAAGTCCTTTTGCAGCATGAATAGTCATCAGCGAAACAAAGTCGCCTTCGTCTTTTTCAGGATCTTCAGCGTCGGTAAGCAGGGCAATATCCTGCATATATTCTTCTAATGTTTTTAATTTCTCTTCACTATCTTCAGTTTCTTCCTGTTCGGTAAATTCTTTAATACCATTCAATAGCTCTTCAATGTTTTCTGTTCTTGCAATTCCTTCGGGAGTATGGTCTTCACTAAGATCTTTCAATAAGCCGGACGATTTTGTTATATGTTGTGCTACTGAATAAGCATCCTTTGTTTTAAGCATAGCAGCAAAGCTTTTTATCATTATAGCAAATTCAGCAACTTTTTCGCCCGCAGCGCCCAATCCGAACGATCTTACATTTTCAATTGTTTCCCATGGGGAAATATTATTCTGATCGGCAACAACCATAAGCTTTTCCTGCGTAGTCTTCCCTATCTTACGATTCGGATAATTAATTATTCGCCACAGGGCTTGTTCATCATTATGATTTATAGCGAGACGGAAATATGCAAGTATATCTTTAATTTCTTTACGCTTGTAAAATGATAAGCCTCCAAATATTTTATAAGTTATGTTAAGTTTACGAAGCGCTTCTTCCATCGCACGCGATTGAGCATTTGTCCTGTACAATATGGCAAAGCAGGAATTTTGCAACTGATACTGCATTTTCTGTTCGAAGATGGAATTTGCAATAAGATGCCCTTCTTCGTTGTCAGATGCAGCCTTAAGCAGTTGTATTTTTTCGCCAATATCATTTTCCGTCCATATTTCTTTAAATATTTGGTCTTTATTATTAACAATTACGCTGTTTGCGGCGCTTACAATATTTTTTGTTGAACGATAATTTTGCTCTAGTTTAAAAATTTTAATATCGGGATAATCATTTTTCAGGTTCAAAATATTTTTAATGTTAGCGCCTCGAAATGCATAAATACTTTGGGCATCATCGCCCACAACACAAATATTTTCTTTGCCTGCCTGTCCGCCTGCCTTGCCGGTAGGCAGGGTAGGCAGGGTAGGCAGGTTTGCTGCGAGTTTCTTTACAATAATGTATTGCGAATAATTAGTATCCTGGTATTCGTCAACAAGAATATATTTAAAAAGCTGCTGGTATTTATAAAGAACTTCGGGAAAGTCACGAAGCAATATATTCATTTTAAAAAGCAAGTCATCGAAGTCCATAGCTTGCGACCTGAATAAACGCTGGTCATATATTGTATATATATCGCCGAGTCTTGGTTTGCCGGCCGCTTTATCATGCTGAATTATCTCAATGTTATCATTGTATTCTCTTGATGATATAAGGTTTGTTTTTGCACCTGAAATCCGGGAAAGCACATAACCGGCAGGATAAATTTTTTCGTCTATTTCTTGTTCCTTGATGATTGATTTAATCAGGCTTTTAGAATCATCGGTATCGTATATTGTGAAATTATTGGGGTATCCGAGGCGATGACCTTCAGACCTTAGAATGCGGGCAAAAATAGAATGGAAAGTCCCCATCCAAACATTCTTTGCATCCTTTACTCCTACTATATTGATGATTCGCTCTTTCATTTCGCGGGCAGCTTTATTAGTAAAAGTAAGCGCCAGGATATTAAAAGGATCAACACCTTTTTTGAGTAGATTGGCTACACGGTATGTAAGTACTCTTGTTTTACCTGAACCGGCGCCGGCAATAACCATTACAGGACCATCAGTGCAAAGGACGGCTTCACGCTGGGCATCATTCAAATCGTTTAAAAAATCAGCCACTTTTTTATTTATTGAGTTTTCAAAAGTAGTGAAAATATTATATTGATTGAGGATGTTGAAAAGTTTTTTCATCAATTTATTATGTGCAAAAAAATATTTTTAATTACCATGTAAATCTAAAATAATATTTTAAATTTGCATGGATAAATAATTGTCATGATAATAAGAATTTTAAAAAAAGAATGTATTGCCGACTTGAAAAAGAACCCTGTAACAGCAATACTAGGACCTCGCCAATGCGGTAAAACCACTATGGCAAAAGAAATATTGAAACAAATCAGGAACTCATTATACTTAGATATGGAGCGACCATCTGATTTGGCAAAACTCGAAAATGCCGAGTGGTTTCTATCACAACAAAAAGGGAAACTGGTTTGTCTTGATGAAATTCAACGAAAACCTGAACTCTTTCCTTTAATAAGAAGTATTGTTGATGAAAATAAAACCAGCGGGCAGTTTTTAATACTTGGATCAGCAACACAGGATTTGATAAAGCAAAGTTCCGAAAGCCTTGCCGGAAGAATAACCTATAAAACTCTGACACCTTTTTTAATCAATGAAATCAGCAATAAACTTTCTTTGGAAACATACATGCTTAAAGGTGGATTTCCACGAAGTTTTTTAGCCTCAACAGAAAAGGATTCGCTGCAATGGCGCGAAGATTTTATTACCACATATATTGAGCGTGACATTCATCAATGGATAGGTTCTTCATCGGTTTCTGTCCGGCGAATAATAACTATGCTGGCGCACCATAACGGACAAACGGTTAATTATTCTGCGCTTGGCAATTCCCTTGGGGTAAGCAATGTAACCCTTCGTAATTACATAGATTTACTGGCTGGAACATTTATGCTGGATGTTATTCCGCCATGGAACAACAACACAGGCAAACGCCTTGTTAAAGCGCCTAAAATTTATTTGCGCGATACTGGTATTGCAGGAGCTTTGCTCAGCCTCGATTCTTTTAATAAAATATCAGGGCACCCTTCATTCGGTTCAATATGGGAAACACTTGTTCTATCAAATCTGAGAGGTAATTTTCCAAAAGCAGAAATATATTTCTATCGCACATCACAGGGAGCAGAACTGGATTTTATTGTTAAGCAAAAAAACAAAACGATAGGAATAGAATGTAAAACAAATATTAGCCCAACGCTTACTAAAGGAAATTATATAAGCATTGAAGATATATCACCTGCAAAAACATTTGTAATTGCACCGGTAAAAGGCATGTGGGAACATAGCAAAAATATTATTATATCTTCTCTTCAATCTGCACTGAAACAGATCAAAGAAATATTGGGATAATTTTTATATAGGTTGAGGCTCGAAGCATAACCGTGTCTGAATAACATTGGCGATTTTCAATAAAGCCTTTGCCCCAAAGCTGCTTTCAGTTTGTAAACATTAAGTATATAATCTATTTTCGATTTTAGTAAAATAAGTTTGCTTTTCGAAACTGTAGTGGCGGCATCCAGCATATCAAGGTTGATAATATTTCCTGCTTTAAAACTTGTTTGAGCGAGCGCAAACGCCTGCTGTGCCTGGACTAATTGAAGCTCGTTATGTTCTATCTTTTTTAAGGATGATTTCAGGTTCTCTTCATTTTCTGTTACTTCGCTAGAAATGTTGCGTTTTGCAATTTCGGTTTCCAGTGTTGTTGTCTGCACCACCGATTTAGCCTGCAACAGAGAATACTTTGATCTTGTTCCATCGAAAATAGGAAACTTAAATCCCACTCCGGCAGCATAGTTTGCCTTTACCTTGTTAAGGTCTGGAAAGTACCCGTTTTTTCCGCCACCCGAAGCAAACAGGTTGAAAACAGGATTATCCTGTGCTTTAACAATTTTATATTTTAAACCGGCTATTGTTGTTTTTTCATCCAATATCTTTGTTTCGTCACGATGAGTATAAGCGAACTGAATGAGCGAATCTGTGGGAAGATTGGGTAATTTTATTTCAAGGTCTTTTTTTACATTGAAACGTGCATCCGCTGCTTGCCCCATCAATGAATTGATTTCAGTGAGTTGATTGTCCAGAGTGGTTTCCAGGTCAATACCCTGACTTTCCACGTTCGATATTTTTACTTTCGTACTGATGATTTCATATTGAGTTGCCGAACCTGTCGCTTCCTTTTTTTGAATAAAATCAAGATGTTCATTAAATGTATTAAGTTGTTCTTTATTTATCAAAATAGCTTCCTGTAGGTAAACGACAGTATAATATAAATAGGTAACAGCTGAAGCAAGTTTTTGTTTTACCTGTTCTACCGAAAGCTGGCTAAGGTTTTTTATTTCATTAGCGTATTCTACATTTTTGGCTGTTTTACCAAAGTCATAAATGTTTTGCTCATAATTAAGCGAAGCTGAATAATTATCAACAGGGTATAGTTCAAACGAACCAAGATTAGGAATTGTCATTTTATCAGCAGGACCAAGCCGCGTATATGAAGCTTCGGCATCAAAATTAGGATAATATCCTGATTTTGCCAAGCCAATACCTGCATCGGCAGAAGTAATCGCTTCAATCATTTCTTTGACGGAAGGATGATTTTGTACAACAACGTTAATGATCTTATCAAGCGATAATGAATCGCCAAATACCTGCTTATACGTATTGCTTGTATTTATTTGTCCGTAAACAGGAAAATTATATGCAATATTAATTACAATAACTATCCTTTTTAATAAATTAAATCTTTGTTTCATCTGTTTATTTTTTTATAAATTGAATTGACTTGGTTTCATTTGTTAAAGAGCTTGTGGTTTTAAATATTTGTCGTTTGCTGAGAAACCTTGGACCTTAAATTTTGAACCTTGGAGAACAACAAACTACAAACAAAAGTTTCATTTTTCACTCTTTTATAAGTTTATTTTTTTTCTTTGCTACAAGGAATGTTATCGGGATTACACCTATCAGCGTTATTAATGCTGCTATCATGAAATCATCATCAATACCTTGTATATATGCCTGTTTATTTACATTCGATAAAACCACCATTTGTCCTTGCCTTACAGCATTTGCAAAAGAACTTCCTAAATTATGTTGCATGTTATAGATAAGATGGTTGAGAGTATTCATGAAAACCTGTGATTTAGGCTGAATTGCCTGCTCGAACATTTGTGAATGATAATTTACTCTTGAAGATAAAACAGTGGCTAATATTGCAATTCCCATGCTTCCGCCCAACTGTCTTATAGTATTGCTGATTCCAGCTGCCTGTGCCATCTTCTCTCTTGGTATCTGTAAAAGTGCTACTGTCTGCAATGGCGTAAACAACAGTCCCATTGCAAATCCCCTTAAATATAAGGAGAGCATAATAAAATTGTTTTCAGTTAGGAATGAAAGTGAAGAGTTCAATAAAAAACTAATAGTAAGCAATACTATACCTATTATTATTGGTATTTTAGGATTCATCTTGTCTGACATTTTTCCTGATATTGGCGACATTATTCCTTGAATTATACCAACTGGAAGAAAGACTGAGCCTGCCTGAACAGCGGTATAACTAAGCGAGCTCTGAAGATAAATTGGTAAAAGAAAAGTGCTACCGAACATTCCCATTCCAAAAATAAATATTACTAAAGTAGCTATGCCGAAGTTGCGATTCTTGAGCAAACGCAAATCTATCAGAGGCTCGTCAACTGTTAATTCTGTAGTGATAAATACAGCCAAAGAAATTATAGCGATAGCAAAACATACTAATATATAAGGTGCTGACCATCCGGCAGAATTTGTTGCTGCATTCCCTTCCGATAGAGCATATAAGGTTAAAGGTAAAAAGACAACAATGGAAATAAATCCAATAAAATCGAATTTTCTTATCCTATAATTTTTGTATTCCTGCTGTATCAAAATAGTAGCAAGCAAACCGATAATACCTACAGGAATATTGACATCGAAAATAAGCTGCCAGTTGAAATTATCAACAAGATATCCTCCGATTAGAGGTCCAAACGAAACAGAAGCGGCGGCAGAAATAGCCCAGAATCCTAAAGCCACACCTCTTTGCTGAGGTGGAAATTCCCTCGTTATTATAGCCATACCAAGAGGTTGGATAGTTCCGGCGCCAAGTCCCTGTAAAATTCTTGACAGGATCAGCATGTTTTCATCGCTCGAAGCCCCGCATAAAAACGATCCGAGGGTAAAAAAGAATAAGCCGAGGAAATACATGCGTTTATAGCCAAACTTATCGGCAAGCCATCCTGAAGTAGGCAACATTACTGCCATCGCAAGCATATATGCGGTTATTATCCATTCCGCTTTATCAATGCTTATACCGAAAGAAGCCATGATCTTTGGCAGCCCAACATTTACAATAGTGGCATCAAGTACAGCCATGAATGTTCCGATCATGATATTCGCCAGCAACCACCATTTGTAGCTGTTGCTTTGCGGATGCCATGCCGAATCCCTATTCCTGACTAATCTTCTGAAACGATGGGAAGGTGAAATTCTTCTCTTTCGCATTTTAATCTTTAATAATTTTTACTACAACCGACATTCCTGCCAAAAACCTGAATGAAGAAACCTTATTTCCTTCTTCTGTCCCGTCAATTGAAATTTTAACGGGAACACGTTGGGTAACTTTGGTGAAATTACCTGATGCATTACTTGGTGGTATCAGTGAAAACTGCGATGCAGTATTGGATCCTATACTGTATATTTTACCGGTGAATGTAATACCGGAAAAAGCATCAACAGTGAATCTCGATTTCTGTCCCATATGAATCTGCGCAATTTTTGTTTCTTCAAGATATATAATCACTCGAAAATTTTTGTTATTTGTTATTGTGAAAACCGATTGTCCTGATGCGGTAACATCCCCAGGCAGCAACCATCTTCTGGCAATAATGCCATTCATTGGAGCATACAATTTTGTGTTTTTAAGTTGTGTTTCTATCAACTCAACCTGAGCTTCAGCGCTTTTTATAGCTGACGATGAGCTTTCTATTTTTGCTTTGGAAACATCAAGAGCGGTTTTGGCAGCATCTAATTGCGCCTGCGCTGTTTCAAGTGCTTTCTTCAAATGGTCGTATGTTTCCTTTGTTATTACATTTCCATCATATTGTGTTTTTGCCCTGTCAAAATCTTCCAGCGCTTTTTCAAGACTTACTTTCTGCACCTTTACACTTTCTTCATCGTATTTGTATGATGCTTCAAACTGGGCTTTTGTTGTAACAGCCTGGTTTTTCAATGCAATTGCCTGATTTTTCTGCGATAGCAAATCAGTGCTGTCAAGCTCTGCTAAAAGCATGCCTTGTTTTACAGAATCGCCTTCATCAGCATACTCGCTGGCAATACGCCCTAGTATTTTCGAACTGACCGAAACATTATCAGATTCTATGTATGCATCATCTGTTGAAATATATTTTATATAATTTCTGTACCACAACCATCCTAAAACAATCACTATTATTACTACAATAGTCATAGGAATATAAACTCCAACTTTTTTTCGTTTGAGTTTTGCTGATTCAAATTTGTTTCCCATTTTTATTCTATTTATATTTTGTTGACAATAATTTTATTCATTAGTTCTTAATGATGTTAACGTATTTCTGACTATCAGAATCGCATCGGCAAACTGTTTCATCTCTTTTTCAGAAAGCGCCAGCAGTTTATTTTTGATCTGTATCTGGTAACTTTTTTTGGTGCTATCAAGGAAATCATATCCTTTTTTTGTCAGCTTTATCATCACCATTCTCCTGTCTCGATTATCATGAATCCTTTCTGCAAATTTTTTTTCAATGAGCTTATCAGCAAGCACAGTAACATTAGGCTTTGGAATACCAAGTTTTTTGCTGAGTTCCGTCATTGATAATATTTGTTTATCTTTCAGTTGAAGCATAATATAAAAAGCCACAGGTGTAATTTTTGAATCAAATTGTAAAATTTTCCCGAAGGCTTTATAAAGCAAATGCTTCAGTGAAAAAACGAAATCAGCAATTTCTGTCGAATGATTACTTTTCATAAAGTTACTTTTTAATAATTGTTACAAAAATATAACTATTTTTCAAAAACAGTAAAAATTATTTTTTCAGATAAAGAAAATTTAATTAAAAAATAAAAAAAGTTTTGTAATTATAAAAAAAAGTCTATTTTTGCACCTGTCAAATCCTCTCAAAAAAAATTATTGTTTTAATTCATTTAAAAACAAAATATTATAAGGTACAAAAGCAAAGAAAGGCAATAAAAATAAAGATATTAAAAATTATTTTATTCAACCTATTGGTTTTATAAAATAAACTTGTACCTTTGCACTCCCTAAATTTAACGGGTATTTTAGTTTTTGCATTCAAATAATTTGTTTATATTATGCCAACAATTCAACAATTAGTTCGTAAAGGACGTAGCAAACTCACGGAAAAGAGCAAATCGCCGGCGCTGGATTCATGCCCGCAAAAGCGTGGAGTATGTGTGAGGGTTTATACTACAACCCCAAAAAAACCTAACTCTGCAATGCGAAAAGTTGCAAGAGTTCGGCTTACTAAAACCAGTAAGGAAGTAAATGCATACATACCTGGCGAAGGCCATAATCTTCAGGAACACTCTATTGTTATGATCAGAGGCGGCAGAGTTAAAGATTTACCTGGTGTAAGGTATCACGTTATTCGGGGAGCGCTCGACACTTCCGGAGTGGAAGGTCGCAATCAAAGCAGATCAAAATATGGAACCAAGCGTCCGAAAAAAACTAAAGCAGTTAAATAATAAATAATAAAAAAATAAATATTTCAATCAATCATTATATAGAATATGAGGAAAGCTAAACCAAAAAAGAAAATTTATCTTCCGGATCCTAAATTTAACGATAGTCTTGTTACTAGGTTTGTAAACAACCTGATGTTAAAAGGTAAGAAAAATATATCTTATAAAATTTTTTACGATTCTATAGAAATTGTTACACAGAAGTTGAATGAGCCAGGTCTTGAAGTATGGAAAAAAGCGCTTATTAATGTAACCCCGCAAGTGGAAGTCAGAAGCCGCAGGATAGGTGGAGCGACATTCCAGATACCTTCTGAGATCAGACCGGAAAGAAAGATATCTTATGGCATAAAAGCATTGATTACATACTCACGTAAGCGTAATGAAAAATCAATGAGCCAGAAACTGGCAGGTGAAATTATGTCGGCATATAAAGAAGAAGGTGGCGCTTTCAAAAAGAAAGAAGATACTCACCGAATGGCGGAAGCAAACAAAGCATTCTCTCATTTTAGATTTTAAATAATTAAGAAATACAGGAAATAATATTATTAATGTCCAGAAATCTCACATATACAAGGAACATTGGCATTATGGCTCACATTGATGCGGGTAAAACCACAACTACCGAGCGAATATTATTTTATACCCACGTTAATAGAAAAATAGGCGAAGTTGATGATGGTGCTGCTACTATGGACTGGATGGTGCAGGAACAGGAAAGAGGTATTACAATTACAGCAGCTGCTACTACTTGCTTCTGGGATTATAAAAATGAACAATATAAAATTAATATAATTGATACCCCTGGACATGTTGATTTTACAGTAGAAGTTGAAAGATCATTAAGAGTTCTTGATGGTGCAGTTGCATTATTCTGCGCTGTAGGCGGCGTTCAGCCTCAATCAGAAACCGTATGGCGCCAAGCTGATAAATATAAAGTACCCCGTATCTGTTATGTCAACAAAATGGATAGACCAGGTGCCGATTTTTTTGGAGTAGTAAAACAAATTAAAGAAAGATTGAATGCCAATCCTATTCCTATACAAATACCCATAGGAAGTGAAGAAAATTTCCGAGGTGTTGTTGACCTGATAAAAAATAAAGCATACGAATGGGATGAAGATTCTCAGGGGATGAATTTTAATGAAGTTCCCGTTCCAAATGAAATCAAAGATATTGTTAATGAACACCGATATATACTGATTGAAGGCGCTGCTGAAGAAAGAGACGACCTGCTTAATAAATTTATAAAAGATCCTAACTCTCTTTCTGAAGAAGAAGTCATTGCCGAAATAAGAAAAGCTACCCTTGACCAGAGAATCACTCCTGTGTTATGTGGCTCTTCATTTAAAAATAAAGGAGTTCAGCATTTACTTGATGCAATTTCTTCTTATTTACCAAGTCCTAATGATTTAGAAGCTGTGAAAGGAGAAAATCCTTTTACTGAAAAAGAAGAAATAAGAAAAGCTGATGTTAACGAACATTTCAGCGCGCTTGCTTTTAAAATTGCTACCGATCCTTACGTTGGCCGTATAGCTTTTTTCCGTGTGTATTCCGGAAAACTTAAAGCAGGATCAATAGTACTAAATTCCACAACCGGGAAAAAAGAAAGAATTGCTCGTATAGTACAGATGCATGCAAACAAACAAATTCCCCTTGAAGAGATCGAAGCTGGTGATATAGGCGTTGCTGTTGGTTTCAAGGAAATCAGAACCGGTGATACACTTTGCGATGAGAAACATCCCATTATACTCGAATCTATTACATTCCCCGAACCTGTTATTAGCATTGCAGTAGAACCTAAAACTCAGGCTGATTTTGATAAACTTGGAATTGCATTTAAAAAATTAGCTGAGGAAGATCCTACATTTAAAGTGATTGTTGATGAAGAAACAGGTCAGACAGTCATCAGCGGGATGGGAGAACTTCATCTTGAAATATTAATGGACAGGCTTAAAAGAGAATTCGGAGTTGAATGTAACGAAGGAAAGCCACAGGTTGCATACAAAGAAGCAATTACTGAAGAGGTACGTTATAGGGAAGTATATAAAAAACAAACAGGTGGTAAAGGCAAATTTGCCGATATCGAAATTATTATTTCACCTGCTGATCGTAACATCAGAGGACTTCAGTTTATTAATGAAATAAAAGGCGGTTCCATACCATTAGAATATATCAAAGCCACCGAAAAAGGCTTTAATACGGCAATTTCAAATGGCGTTTTAGCTGGATTTCCTGTAGAAAGTATTAAAATTCGCCTTATCGACGGATCATTTCATCCTGTTGATTCTGATGCACTTTCATTTGAAATTGCAGCTATCCTTGCATTCCGCGAAGCATGCGAAAAATCTAAATCAATATTGCTGGAACCAATAATGAAATTGGAAGTTACCACTCCTGATGAATATGTTGGAGATGTTATTAGCGACCTTAACAGGCGCAGAGGCAATACGGAGAATGTTAGCTCAAAATCAGGGATACAATTTATAAAAGCAAAAGTCCCGCTTGCCGAAATGTTTGGATATGTTACCGACTTGCGTACAATTACATCAGGAAGAGCTACTTCCACCCTTGAATTTTCAAATTATGCTGAAACGCCAAGAAATGTTATGGAAGATGTACTCTTAAGGCTAAGGGGAATAGTTGTGAATCTTTAATAAATAATTATTAATATAAAAATAATACAGTGAGCCAGAAAATCAGAATTAAGTTGAAGTCATACGATTACAATCTAGTTGATAAATCAGCCGAGAAGATTGTGAAAACTGTAAAGTCTACCGGTGCTGTAGTAAGCGGACCTATTCCTTTGCCCACCAACAAAAGAATATTTACAGTTTTAAGATCGACTTTTGTAAATAAAAAATCAAGAGAACAGTTTCAATTATGTTCTTACAGGCGTTTGCTTGATATTTATAGCACTACTTCAAAAACTGTTGATGCTCTTATGAAACTTGAGCTTCCAAGCGGAGTTGAAGTAGAAATTAAAGTTTGATAGAATTTGATACCTTATTATATATAATAGTAGTACATAGTATAAAAAATAATATAAAATGTCAGGATTAATTGGTAAAAAAATTGGAATGACCAGTATTTATGATGCCTCTGGGAAAAACATACCATGCACTGTAATCGAAGCTGGCCCATGCACCGTAACTCAAATTAAATCAGTGGAAAAAGAAGGATACGATGCTATTCAACTTTCTTTTAACGAAAAAAGAGAGAAGTCTACTACAAAAGCGCTTAAAGGACATTTTGCAAAAGTAGGTATAACTCCGAAGAGTAAAATTGTTGAGTTCACAAGATTTGAAGAAGGACACAGAAAAACTTTCGGGGAAGTTCTAACAACAGATATTTTTATTGAAGGTGAATATGTTGACGTTGTTGGTATTTCAAAGGGTAAAGGTTTTCAGGGTGTTGTTAAACGCTATAATTTTAGCGGAGTTGGCGATAAAACTCATGGTCAGCATGACCGTCTGAGAGCACCAGGTTCAGTTGGCGCTTCTTCATGGCCTTCAAGAGTTTTTAAAGGTACCAGAATGGCCGGTAGAATGGGAAGCGACAGAGTTAAAATGATTAACCTTCAGATATTGAAAATTATTAAAGATAAAAATTTAATCATTGTTAAAGGATCTATTCCTGGATATAAAGGTTCTTATGTTTTGGTAGAAAGATTTATATAATCATTGAAAAATGGAAATAGAAGTTTATAATATAAAAGGCGCAAAGACAGCAAAAAAAGTAATCCTTGATGATTCAATATTTGCTGTTGAACCAAACGATCATGCAATTTATCTTGACGTCAAACAGCACATGGCTACAAAAAGGCAGGGTACTCACAAATCAAAAGAAAGATCAGAAGTATCTGGTAGTACTAAAAAACTGAAAAGACAAAAAGGTACGGGTGGCGCTAGGTCTGGTGATATTAACAGCCCATTATTTAAAGGCGGTGGCAGAGCTTTCGGACCCCGACCCCGAGATTATGACTTTAAGTTGAACAAAAAACTTAAAAGACTTGCTCGCTTATCAGCATTAACTTACAAAGCAAAGGATAATAATATTCTTGTTCTCGAAGACTTCTCTTTTGAAGAACCAAAAACAAAAAATTATACCGAAATGCTTAGTAATTTCAATCTGTCTGACAAAAAAACATTATTAGTGCTTACAGAATCAAATAAAAATGTATATTTGTCATCCCGAAATTTAAAGAAGGCAAAGGTTATATCTTCTTCAAATTTAACTACATATGATATTTTAAATGCGAACAATTTACTCATTGTTGAGAGTTCTCTGAAAGAAATTGAAAAATTGTTCACCATTTCAAATGTAATATAATAAAAAACAAATGAGAGAAATTAAAATTTATTTATTACTCTTAAATTTT
>CAINEZ010000471.1 GCA_903847905.1 uncultured Bacteroidota bacterium | reverse complement strand
TTTCTTTTATATTATCAAGATAATAGCTAAAAAGATTAGTTGTTTTAGCAAGCATGAAAAGTCCGGCGCCTTCGCCAGAACTTAAAAGACCTCCTGTCCAAATTAAATCTTGCTTATCAATAAAATAAGTTTCGGGAATACATAAATCTTCGACTTTTTTTTTATAATAACTATTTTTATCCGGAGAATAAATAACTAAACCTTCCTCTTTTGAGGACCAAATAATTTTTGAATTATTTTTATTAAATTCATCTACCGGAATATTATCATAATATCTTTTTGTAGTTCCTCCTTTAATATCAATACAAAATAAACCCAAATTAGAAGTTAACCATATATTGTTTTTACTGTTATTATAAAATATTCGGAAGATTTGTGGATAGAAATTAGAATCTTTACCTTTTGGAATGACAATGTCAAATTTATTTACTACCTTAATAAAAAAATCTGATCCATTGTGAGATTTGAAATAGTTACATTTATATAGGTTATTCCTATTAAAAATCCAGATATTTCCATAGTCATCAAACGTAAAAGAATATATGGTATCACATTTTATTAATTTTCCATCATAATTTAATAACCGGCAATTCAAAAAATGAGAATTATCGTCATATATTTCAAAACCTTTGTTTCCCAATGCCCATAAATTACCATAATGGTCTGTTGCGATTGCTGAAAAAGAAGATGATACGGTTTTATATTTAACTGATTGATTGTTACATTTTATAAAAATATCATTTTCTCTGTCATACTTGCATAACGAATATAATGCCGAAAGCCATACATTATTATACCTGTCAACACAAACTTTTCTAAGATCAATATCGGGCAAAGAAGTTGAATCGTCAGGTACCTGGTAATAGTTTTTAAATTCATATCCGTCAAAACGCGATAAACCATCCCATGTTGCTATCCATAAAAACCCCGATGAATCCTGCGTAATACTTCTTATATGATTATTGTATAATCCGTCTTTTAGATTATAATTCTTTATATAATAATTTTCTGTTTGGGAATAGAGATTGATTTCCCAAGTAAAAAAAAGAGATGCAAATAATAAAAACCGTTTTAGGTAACAGAAATACATTGTGTATATTTATTGCTGTTAAAACAAATAATTAAAATTCAAGGTAAATAAATGGTTGCGACTGTGAACTGAAAACCTGGTAAATAATAATGAATGCTATAAATATTACAAGTGTTTTGAGAGACCAGTGAAGTTTTATAAATTTATCCTGTAAACCTGTGTTCCATTTAAGCGGGGTGTAATGCAATATCAATCCGAATATCATGACCAGGAACGGATACATATATAAGTGTATCCATTGTTCAGCCAATTTGAAATCAACAGAAGAAAAGATCTTTTCGTAAATTTTTATTGCTGTATCAATATCTGCTGCACGAAAAATAATAAATGCAAAACACAGAAAGTGAAATGTTATAAATATGCTGATAAACCTGTATATTACCATATTTACCTTTTTCTTCAGCTTATTCCTGAGCTTATTCGTCAATATATCCCATGCCATTGCAATTCCATGCAAACCGCCCCAGATAATGAAAGTAAGACTTGCCCCATGCCAGAAACCACAGATAATAAATGTAATCATTACCGCGATCATAACCCCGAAACTTCCCCAATTCCTTAATTTCAGCGACATTGGAGTAAACAAATAATCCTTAAGCCATGCAGAAAGCGTAAGATGCCATCGCCTCCAGAAATCGGTAACATTCATGGAAGAAAAAGGTTTATTAAAATTCGGGGCAATGGTAAAGCCCAGCAGACAAGCTATACCTATTACAATATCTGTATAACCGGAAAAATCAAAATATAGCTGAATGGTATATCCATAACTTGCAATTAAACTTTCGAAACCCGAAAAATAATCAGGAGCATCAAATACGCGGTCAACAAAATTTCCCGCAAGAAAATCGGCAATAACAATTTTTTTAAAAGCGCCACTCATTATAAGGAAAAACCCTTTCCCAACAAGTTCTTTATTAATCTTCAATTTATTTTTTATCTGCGGTAAAAGATCTGCAGCTTTGGAAATAGGTCCCGCCAATATGTTAGGGAAGAATGAAACGTAAAGAATATAATTGAAATAATTTTTTTCCGGTTCAATGATCACTTCCCTGTAAAGGTCGAAAATGTAAGTAAGTGTTTTGAAAATGAAGAATGAAATTCCAACAGGAAGAATTACATTCAAAACAACAGGATCCTTTATTTCGTTTATGTTTGCCCATGCCTGTAGAAAAAAATTCGTGTATTTAAAATAAAAAAGACAACCCAGGTCGATTAGCAATGAAAGTAATAAAAACAATGTTCTACTATATTTTTTCTTTGCATAAAATATTCCCTTGCCTATAAAAAAATCTGTTGTAGAAATCACAAGTAAAACAATAACCGCAATACCGCTTACTTTATAATAAAAATAAAGACTGAACAGTAAAAGCATAATATTTCTCGCTTTCACATTGCTGAAAGAAATTGTATAAATCAAATAAAAAAAGGAGAATAAAAGTAAGAACAACGCCGAGTTGAATAGTAACGGATGGCTGTGATTGTAGGTAAGCGCATTAAGAAAATCAGTCATTTTTCTATTTACTTTATAATTAAAACCATTCCTATTTTCAAAGCATCTGATTTCATATTGTTCAACTTTTTAATTTTATCAACGGTAGTACCAAATTTTCTTGCTATCAGCCATAAATTATCTCCGTTAGCCACTTTATATTTATTTGTCTTTGTTGTTGTAACAGTATTAGTGGTTTGAGTTTTCGTTTGCACCGGAATAATTTTCTTTGGCTGAATTGGAGTAGTTGTTTGTGTATTTATGGATTGTTGAGTTCCGTTGTCATAGGTCAGTGTCTGTTTGTAAATAACTAATGTTTTGCCTGCCATAATTGAAGTCCCTTTTAACCCGTTCCATTTTTGCAATTGCTTCACGTTAACGCCATATTTTATTGCAACTGCCCCTAAATTATCACCAGATTTAATTTGGTAATAATACGTTTGGGTTTTCCAAACCTGCGATAATTCTTTAATAGAAGAAGCTGTTACATCAGTATCTTTTATTTCAGGTATGTTCTTAGATGCCACTTGAATTTTAATTTTTGCAGTATCAGAAAATTCTTTTGTGGCAATAAGTGTTTTTAATTCCGGTTTAGTTAGCGACAGGTAATATGAATTAAGTAAAGCATTAAGGAATAATTCTCCACGAATATTATAACCGGAAGGTGTAAGATGCACCATGTCATAATTTGCCAATTTATTGCTTTTCCATTTTTGCATGGAATACTGACCCCCGCATATATTATAATAATCATAAAATGCACAGCCTTTGCGGAAGGCAATTTCCCGCATTAAATCAGCATAATTTTTACAGTTAACTTCATCCCAGTATCTATAATAAACATCCTGACCATCACAAAGAATGATAGAAGCGTCGGGTGAAGCACGCTGAATTATATCAATAATATTGCTTAGATTTTTTTCAATGTCAGCACTGTTAAATGCAACTTTATAAAAATCATTCAATCCCAGGTCAAGTATAACCAGATCGGGTTTGAGTTCGGATAATTGATAAAGCAATAGATCTTCTTTTAATATGCTTGAAAGACCGGCGCCGTTAATTCCAACGCTGTTATACAGCACTCCTTTGTCTTCACTTGTTTCGATAAGCAGCCCATAACAATCAAAAGATTTTTGCGCAGTATCCGTTTTATTCACAAAAAATTCAAGCGTGTCGCTCGCTTTAGGAAGTTTTATTTCAATATATAATTTATCATTAAACGAATTGCAATCAATATAAAGTGGGGAGTTAACACCTGATGCTTTTAATTTTAAATTAAAACTTTCGGGAGACCGCCTGCAATAAATTTTCAACACATTAAAATTATCCTTTAATGCCCACGAGGGAAAGATCAGTTTAAAACTTGCGGAACTGTCTTCAGTATGAATGGTTGCTCCTGTGATTCCCATTTCATACGCAGGATATGGTTGTATATTGCGCGAAAAATCCCATTTACCATTGCAATATGTTTTATAGTCATAAGCTGCATGGGTAGATGCGGCAGCGTATGGAAAAACAAAACCTCTCCCTCCTTCTCCCAGAAGATCCTGCAGTTGGTTCCTTATGTAACCCGTGAAAATATCAGCCTGCACATGCGAATCGCCGATATGCAAAATTTTGAGTTTACGCGACTGTGTTAGTTTTATTTTATTGTAAAATCCCGAAACAGAGGAGTAATCGCTCCACTCAATGTAATTTTGGTTATATTTAATAAAAGGATAAACTTTATTATAGGTTATCAGGCGCTTTATATATTGCGGGAAGGAAATAGAATCTTTGTCATATCCATGAACTTTGCCGGGAAAATACATAAAAGCATTTCCTGTAAATGCATAAAAACAAATCAGGGCGGATAATCCAGCCATGTAATATATTAAATTTTTTTTTAAGCTCTCTCTCATAAATTTCTCTTTTTTCGTTGCCTGAATTTATACTGATTATATTCTATCATTATCGCGTTAAATAATTCTTTGCCAATTATTTTTTGCCCATCGTTTGTAAAATGTCCATCATTTGATGCAAGTCCTTTTTCTTTCCAGGCAAGAATAGAATTGGCTCCGCCCGTTACTTCAAAAAGATCCCAGAAAGCGCATCCGGCTTTTATGGCAGCATTTTTCTGAGCATCTCTGATTTTTGGAATATATGGATACGAAGTATAGGTTCCTTTGTACAATGTAGCCATATCGCCCGCTCCTACGGCAAGAATACTTATTCCCGGGGCAGCATTTTTAAAACGCATGAAAATGTTATAGAATATATTTTCCACCCATTTACATTTTTCATCCGAATTAATATATGGTACCATATTATTGCCATACTGGAATATCACTAATTTAACATTAAGTTTTTTCAATTGTGTTGCAAGGTATTCAGGATTTATCAATAAAAGCCCGTCACCTGAATGTCCACGTATAGCATAATTATCGACCTGGACACCACAATTTCCGTCAAGAAGCAATCCGTAAAAATCAGGGCTCAACTCCCCGGTAAATTCAAGTTTAAAACTCCTTAACGACGAAGGAATTTTAAGTTTATGCATTTCAAAGTCTTTAGCAGGCAGCAAAGTGTCACTAAGAATTTTATTATCATTAGATAGATTATATACATTCATTAAACATTTTTCTGAAGATTTCCCATACATAAGGAAAGCATTATTAAAATATACCGAAGGTTTAAGAAAAATACTTACAGTAGCATTACTGAATACTTTTTGCGTAAAGAGATTTGTTTTAACCGGATCCATTCCATTTTCTGCAAGAGTATCGTTATCGCTTTTAACATTTACATACTTTGAAAATTTATACACATTACCGGAAAGACCGTAATAACTGCAACCGTAAAGATTATGAAAAACAGTATAACGAATCCAGTTGGGGCTTGATACACGAACCAGGTTTACATTGTCAGCAATATCATCAAAGGGAATAAATCCAACACCTGAACCTCCGAATTTATGTTGAAAATTACTTCGCACATAACAGGTAATCCTGTCTCCTTCCAACTGCGAATCACCGTAATGCGCTATTCTAACTACATCAGAATCTTTTTCTTTAAGCAGTGATTTGAAAAAATTATCGAGAGCAAAATTTTGTTCCCGCCCTACATTTGTAAGAAAATTATTTTTTATCTTAGGACCAATACCTGTAAGTGATGTCCTGGGGAGTAATCCATTATTGGTACCCGAGTTAGCAATATAAGCCTTAATAAGGCTGTCGGCTGTTTTTCTGTTGTCATTATAACTGAAATCAGAAAAATATTTATAATCGGGGAATTTAATTTTAAGCCCGTCAATGCCTGGAAGCGAAAAAGCAATTTTAGGCGCAAATGATATTGATACCAGAAGAATATCTATTAGTAAAATAATAAGCAATATCTCGAAAGTCTTGTTTTTCACCTGCGCTTCTAAATTCTGTTTGTAGTAAAGTGCAAAAATAAATTTATTAATTGATGTTAAGCAAAAATAATAAATGAATGTTAAAATTAAAGGTCGGGCATGTATTTCATGCCTGTCATGCGTACCGCTACCGTATGGACACATCTTTTTTAAATCCCTTCGGGATTTAATATGAATAACCCTGTACGAAGTGCAGGGAAAATGTCTGCATTAATAATAGCAATCCTGAAAGGATTGAACAATATCACATTTAACCCCTTCAGGGTTAATAAATATTGTCCCTTTAATAACCACCGGCAAAACCGGTGGTTATTAATATTAAAGTCCTTCGGACTTTTTTATCATTACTTGAACATAATTTTTGAATATTTGTGTCCACACGGTAGCATGCGTACCGGCAGGCACGCAAAATGTAGGCGCTTTACTTTCTTTTATATTTTCAGGTTAATATTCCTTCGGCAAAAATATGATCCTGCATTGCTGTTTCAATATCAGAATTGGTAGCGCCGGCTTTCAAGTTCAGTTCAATATTTAAAGCAAATATTTTAAATCGGTAGCGGTGAATGCCATTTGGCGGGCATGGACCCGAATAACCAAGAGTACCGAAATCGTTAATACCCTGCAATGCACCCATAAGTATTGCTTTTTCCGAAGAAAGATTTTCTGGCAATTCTATTATAGCTGATGGAATATTATACAATACCCAATGCACCCATACTTTTGAAGGGGCATCAGGATCATCACAAATAAGCGCATACGTTTTTGTGCTGTCGGGACCATTTGTCCATGCAATTTGAGGGGAAATATTTTCTGAATCACAGGTGTATTTTGCAGGTATCATTTCCGATTCAGAAAATGATTTGCTTGTAACTTTAAGGCTTTTTGTTTTATTTTCCATTTTGCAATTTAATAAAAATTTGCCTGTAAACCCGAATGTTATCACGATGAGCAACGACAGGATAAAAATATTTTTGATTTTCATTTCTGAAATTATAAACAACATTGTTATTTTAATACTTCGGTAATTTTTTGTTTCACGCAAAGTCGCAAACATGCCTGACCGGTAGGCAGGGACGCAAAGCCTTGATATTGTTGAAAATTTAAAATAATCATCATTTTGCGAAACACTTGATATTTCAGGGTTTTAAAATTATTACCGAACTATTGTTATTTAACACATGAAAAATAAATATTTTTTTTATTTCACGGTAATTGAAAATTATTTTTTTATAAACATAAGTTGTTGATTATTTTTTTTATTTTCGTTTAGTGTTAGTTTATATCTTAAATAAACAAAATAATGAATGAAATTTTTAATACGATCAATGTATTAGCTGAAAAATATAAAGATTATACAGCCAATAACCTTTCAAAATTAGTCAGGATCAAATCAACAAGTATGCACGAAAAGGACGTGCAGCTTGAACTTAAACGCCAAATGGAAGAGGCAGGGTTTGATGAAGTTAAAATTGACGGGCTTGGTAATGTTATCGGCAGAATTGGCAACGGTAAGCGAATTCTTGCAGTTGACGGGCACATGGATACAGTTGATGTTGGGAATATTGACAACTGGAACTTTGATCCTTTTTCGGGCGAGATAAAAGACGGTTTTGTATATGGACGTGGAACTGTTGATCAGAAAGGCGGACCGGCTGCCGCTGTTACTTCAGGAAAAATTTTAAAAGAACTCGGCTTCAACCGCGACCTTACTTTTTATGTTGTTGGCAGCGTAATGGAAGAAGATTGCGATGGGCTTTGCTGGAAATATTTAGTGGAAAAAGAAAAACTGAAGCCGGATTTTGTTATCAGCACTGAACCAACAAATCTCAATATTTACAGGGGGCACCGGGGACGCATGGAAATTGTCGTAAAATTCCGTGGTGTTTCATGTCATGGCAGTGCACCCGAAAGAGGGAAAAATGCAATATATATGGCGGCACGCGCCGCGCTTGAAATAGAAAAGATTAATGAAAGCTTAAAGCAAGATGAATTTCTTGGAAAAGGGACAGTAACAATTTCTGAAATTAAATCAGGTAGCCCGTCATTATGCGCAGTAGCCGATTACGCGCAATTTCACCTCGACAGAAGATTGACATGGGGAGAAACAAAAGAATCGGCTGTGGCAGAAATAGAAAAAATAGTAAAAGGAATAGATGCAAAAGTTGAAGTTTTGTATTACGAAGAAAAAGCTTACACAGGGTTAAAATATGGAATGGAAAAATATTACCCTACATGGAAAATTGAAGAAAATCATCCTGTTGTTGTTGCCGGTGTTGAAGCATTTAAAGGGCTTTTCAATAAAAAACCTTTGATCGACAAATGGACATTCTCGACAAATGGAGTTACTATCAACGGTTATTACGGAATTCCATTGATCGGCTTTGGCCCGGGTAATGAAGTACTGGCTCACGCACCAAATGAAAAAGTTCCTGTAAGCGATCTGGTTGCAGCATCTGCATTTTACGCCGCTTATGCTTATATGATATGATAAAAATGGCAACGCGGAATACGCTAATACTGCTGATTATCGCAGATAAGAATAAATGTAAATCCTTAAATTTTTAATTTATCAGCGATGCAATTATTTAAAAAACTATAATATGGAATTACTTTTCAAAGACAAAACAGATAAAATCCTTAAATGTTTTTATAATGTTTATAATGTTTTAGGTTTCGGTTTTCTTGAAAAAGTATATGAAAATGCTTTAATGATTGAATTAAAAGAGGCTGGATTCTTCTGCGAAAGACAAAAACCAATAAACGTTTTTTACAAAGAAGCTCAGATTGGTGAATATTATGCAGACATTATGGTTGATAGTTGCATAATATTAGAACTTAAAGCTGCAGAATGTTTGATTATGGAACATGAGTTGCAGTTAATAAATTATTTGCGAGCAACCGATATTGAATTAGGATTATTGTTGAATTTTGGCAAGAAACCCGAATTCAGAAGAAAAATATTCAGTAATGATCGGTCAATAAATATACACTGAAAAATATTTTACAAATTGTAATCCGTGAAAATCAGCTAAAATCCGCTTCATCAGCGTTGCTATAAAAAAACAAAATAACATGAAAGCATTCAGTCAAATTATAGAAGAAATTAAGAAACTTAATACAGGTCTTTTTGAAAAAGATTTTCTTTTAACCTGGGACAAAACACATGATGAACTTTTACAAACATTGCTTGTTGCCGAAGCTTTAAAATATCTGCGCAATAACAACATTTCAGCAAAATGTTTTGATTCCGGGCTTGCAATTTCTAATTTCCGTGATAACTCAACCCGTACAAGATTTTCTTTTGCTTCGGCATGCAACCTTTTGGGACTGGAAGTTCAGGATCTTGATGAGAGCAAATCACAAATCGCCCATGGCGAAACTGTTCGCGAAACAGCGAATATGATCTCGTTCTTATCAGATGTTATAGGTATCCGCGACGATATGTTCCTTGGCGCCGGACATACATACATGCTTGAAGTAGGCGGGGCGCTTGATGAAGGCTTTAAACGGGGCGTTATTCCTGCAAGACCCGCAATTGTTAATTTGCAGTGCGACATTGATCATCCTACTCAATCCATGGCCGACTTGTTACATTTGAAAAATTATTTCGGTTCCCTTGAAAACCTGAAAGGTAAAAAAATTGCAATGACATGGGCTTATTCGCCAAGTTATGGAAAACCTTTATCGGTGCCACAGGGAATAATAGGATTAATGACACGTTTCGGAATGGAAGTGGATTTAGCATATCCCGAAGGTTATGATCTTATTCCCGATGTTATTGAAATAGCAAAAAAGAATGCTAAAGAAAACGGCGGAAAATTCAAAGTTGTGAACTCAATGGATGATGCATTTAAGAATGCCGACATCGTTTACCCCAAGAGCTGGGCGCCATACAAAGTGATGGAAAGAAGAACACAGCTTTTACAGAAGAATGACAATAACGGTTTAAAAGTTCTGGAACAGGAATGTCTTGCCAATAATGCCAAATACAAAAACTGGGAATGTACCGAAGAAAAAATGAAACTCACAAAAAAAGGGACGGCATTATATATGCATTGCTTACCTGCTGACATATCAGGCGTTTCGTGCAAAGAAGGCGAAGTGGCTGCCGCTGTTTTTGAAAAATACCGCATTGATACATATAAAGAAGCAGGATTTAAGCCATACATAATTGCTTCAATGATATTAAATAATAAATACAAAAATGCTGCGGATATCCTGAAAAAACTCTACAATAAAAAGAAAGAAAGAATTATGATTTAATTTTTTCTTTTTGATGTTTGATGTAATTTGAAAAATAATTTTACAAATTTATTTATGAGAAAAATATTAATATATGAATTATTTTTATTTTTTTCCTTCTTCTT
>CAINEZ010000470.1 GCA_903847905.1 uncultured Bacteroidota bacterium | reverse complement strand
TAAGGCAAGCATTGTAAGTTACCTGCTAACAATTATTTTTTTTGTAAAACAATAACCTCCAATTTCCATCTTTACAAAATATATTCCGCAAGGTATATCATTTATTGGAAATGTTATTTCGCCGGCGCCCTTATCTTTCACAGAGTTTTCAAGAGTTTTTAAATACTTTCCGAATATATTGTAAATTGATAATTTCACATCTTGCCTGTCGGCAGACAGGTTTAAAGTTTCAGGAGTAAAATATCTTACTGTAATATTTGAAGAGGCGGGAACAGGGTTGATGCTGAAATAATATTTTTTATCAGGAAAGCCTGAAATCAATGCTTGCTGTTCTATCTCTGCAAGTGTTATTGTCGTTGCCACTACGCTTTGTGTTATTTGTTTTGCCTGAAGTTGCGAATTAGCAGAATTGCCAAGTATATCCTGTGAAGTATGCATATACGGAGTACAATGGTTATTTGATGAAATTGAAGAATACTGTCCTTCGCATGGGAATATAGCTTTGTAGCCTTTGTTCCAGAATGGCGCAACATCAGATCCGGCGCTTGTGGGGTAAGTGGCGCCGGCAACAGCAAAGTTTGATATATACAATGAAGTTATTGAAGCATAATTATTTTTTAAAGCAGTTGATGCTGTATTAAAATAAACATCTGAATTTATTGGATCGCCCGGTTTAAGATAAGCGATCATATCCATAATAATTGCAGCTTTAATTTTCTCCCCTGCTGTAAATGCTGCATTTGCATAAGCAGTACTTCCGTATAATCCCTCCTCTTCGCCCGAAAAACAAATTATTTTTATAGTACGTTTATAGTTATGTCCCATAATTACACGTCCTGTTTCCATAACTCCGGCAGTGCCGCTGGCATTGTCATCGGCACCAGGGGCATTTGATGCGTAAACATCATAATGCGCTCCGGCAATAATAACCGAATCAGGATATGTTAATCCGTACTTTACTGCAATAACATTGGGTATAAAGCCGCTCTGGTAATTTTGAAAATAAACAGTATCAAACCCTAAGGTTGTAAAATAATTTTTCAAAAAATTTGAAGACTGTATTGCGTTTACGTTTGTTGAAAAACGCTGCATGACCGCGAGACCGGCAATATCGCTCCAGAGCGTGTCTCCGTTAACAGCATCAACTATATTTTGTATAACAGGATCGTATGTTTTACCCTGCTGAGAATTTGCATCATTTGAAAATATAATGAAAACGAATAATAGAAGAGAGAGAGAAAATAATTTCATTTTAATTTTCATTTATGATGTATTGATTTATTTCCTGCTTCAAATTTATTACAGCAAGCTGTTCTTATCACTTATAGTTTCGCCTTATCCTTTTATTTACTTTGAGTGCTTATCAATTACAAATGATTAAGGATATCCAGAATTTGTTCTCTTTTTCTCCTGGAAACAGGGATCTGGCTTCCATCGGTCATTTCAATACTGCCTCCATCCATCCGGAGAAAGGTTTTTATGTATTTCAAATTTACGAGGTGCGATTTATGAGGCCTTATATGTCAAGTTTCACAAGGTTGTTTATGAT
>CAINEZ010000469.1 GCA_903847905.1 uncultured Bacteroidota bacterium | reverse complement strand
TGGACTATATTGAATGTGCTATCGGTATTAATAGTTTAAAGTACGATCACATATAAAATGATTATATTTGCATCTAAATAAAAACTAAAAAACTTTATTATGAAAACTAAAACCAAATTACTTATCGCAATTGGCTTCATAGCTGCATTGTGCATTGGATTCTTGGCAGGGATTAGTGTTGACTATCCAAAGTTGGACAAATCCGATGTTGCCGGAACTTTTGGGAAAGCAGAAAAATATCGTAAAGCTCAAATGACTGAAAAGGATATTCAGTTGCGAAGCGAATTGGTTAAAGATACTGCTCAACTAAAAAGCATGATTCAGGGATTGGTTTATTTTTCACTTTTCACCGGGGAGTTCAGCAATAACATTGATGCGTCTATTATCGCCTTCAAAACTCAGGGGCTGGCAAGCGATAAAATAAAAGCGCTGCAGGATTATTCTGATTTTATTAAAAATAATAACGAAGCTCTTAAAGTCACTATTGATATGCTTTCAGGTTTTTATCTTAAAGATACTGCTGACATGTCGTGGGATGTGGAAAAAAGCCTCAAGGATTTCGGTACCTATGTGAACAATCTGAATGAAAAGAATGCTGTGCTTAGCCAGGCGCTGCGTGGCATGGATAATTTTATGCTTAGCAACAAGACCTTACAAGCCAACAAAACAGAATTTGCCAAACTTAAATCAATACGTGACCAATTACTGATAAAAAGTGTTCAAAATAGTGGATTACTATGTAACAAGGAACAAGCAGATAACTTGATTAAATATGCGCTTTCGTCGCAGGAACAACTTATTAAGGCTTGGGGAAGGGAACAATTAATTGGTATTTATGGAGCCAACGAAAAGCTTCAGGTATATAATAGTAAACAGGGCATCCAATCTTTTCTTGATAGCAAACAATTAGGAGTCATCATCATGAGCAACCAGAATTTAACCGGAGCAGGCTCGCTATTACTGTACGATAAGTCAGGACTTCAATTTCTTTTTGGTGACAAGGCGCAATTGAACTCGCTTCTTATGGGAACCTCTAACTTGCAATATTCACTAGTTAGTGACAAGGCACAATTGAATCTTAGGGGAACCTCTAACCTGCAAAGCATAGCATATTCAGAAACTGGAAAACTAAACATCATACTCTCAAATTATAGTCTGCAAAATATCCTTCAATCGAAATTGCTAGATAGTTATCTTGCTACAAATTCACTCACACGGATTTTATCTATGAGTAATTTGCAGGCTGGTTTTTCATCGACACAAGGATTAAACAGCTTTATGGATATGGTTAATCGAAACATAGGCATTCAAGAAGGCAACATATAATATTAAACATCTTTATGAATATGGTTAATCAAAACATTGGTATGTATGTTGAACCTTAATAGGATGATATCGTTTTATTAGCGATTCAGTACCATAGCAGTATTTGATTTTTAATCTCTTGAACAACGAATCAAAATCTAATAACAGTGTTCAAATTTTTCCAAATCAGGAGTTCTTTTTACCTGATAGCTTTCATTTTTTTGTCGTTTTCTAATCCTTATTCCCTTTCTGCTCAGGGTGGGGTAACCATGCAAAAATACGAAACATCAAATGTAAGATTGGTATTTCTTGATAAAAACACCTCTTATCTTGTCCCTCACACGGTAAGGTCATTCGAGAATGCGCTGGCATTTCATAAGAAATTTTGGGGATATGTTCCTTCGGGCAAAACAAACATGCTCTTCAATGATTTCTCTGATATCGGAAACGGTGGAACTATGGTAATACCATGGAACTTTCTGAACATTGGCGTTTCTCCTTTTGATTACACTTTTTCGGTGGTTCCTTCCAACGAGCGCATGCAATGGCTTATGAGCCACGAACTCACACACCAGGTAATGTGCGACAAAGCTTCAAAAACAGATAATGTTTTTCGCACTATTTTTTTTGGTAAAGTGGTTGCTGATAATCGTGATCCGCTTTCAATGGGTTACAGTTATTTTACCACACCCCGCTGGTATTCTCCCAGGTGGTACCATGAAGGTATTGCAGTGTTCATGGAAACATGGATGTCGGGCGGGATTGGTCGTGTAATGGGTGGTTACGATGAAATGGTATTCCGTACGATGGTTCACGACAGCGCCTTTTTTTATAATGTTATCGGGCTCGAAACAGAAGGAACTACTATTGATTTTCAGGTTGGCGTTAACTCTTATCTATACGGAACCCGTTTCGTAAGCTATCTTGCATATAAATTCGGCATCCCTAAACTGAAGGATTTTTACTCAAGAACTGATACAAGCAAGCGCTTTTATGCTTCACAGTTTAAACATGTGTATGGCGTTCCGATTCAGCAAGAATGGGATAAATGGATCAAGTGGGAACATGAATTTCAACAGCAGAATCTCACGGAAATCAACAAGTATCCGCTGACAAATTACCGAAAAATTACATCAGAACCTCTTGGATCTGTTTCGCGCCAGTATTATGATTCTTCATCACACAAAATTTTTCTTGCTGTAAATTACCCAGGCAAACTTGCCCATTTTACAAGCATTGATATTTCTACGGGTAAAATGAATCGAATTGCCCCGGTACAAAGTCCAGGTCTGTTTTATGTAACAAGTATGGCTTATGATGATTCATTAAAAACAATTTTTGCATCAACGCATAATAACGATTGGCGCGGACTTCAGGCAATTAATGTAGAAACAGGTAAAATGAAGGAACTTATCAAATACTCTCGTTGCGGAAATCTTGTGTTTGATCCTAAAACCCATACACTATGGGGTATTCAAAGCTTAAGTGGGCGTTCAAACCTTGTCCGATTCTTGCCCCCATACAAAACATACCAGACAATGTTCACACTTCCCTATGGTCAGGATATGTCGGATCCTGCTATTTCGCCCGACGGAAGCATGCTCTCCGCAACTCTTTCTGATGTAACAGGAAGTCAGAAGTTAGTAATATTCCACATCGCAGATCTAATTGCAGGAAAAACAGAGTATGAAAAAATATACGAATTTGAAGATAATCCTGCTGCCAATTTCGTTTTTTCACCCGATGGAAAATACCTTTATGGCACCTCTTATTATACAGGGGTTTCAAATATTTTTCGCATTTCGTTAGATACACACAAAGCGCAAATTCTTACGAATGCTGAAACAGGATTTTTCCGGCCTTTGCCAATTTCAGCCGATTCTATGATAGTGT
The DNA here is from genome assembly GCA_903847905.1 of uncultured Bacteroidota bacterium. GTDB lineage: Bacteria > Bacteroidota > Bacteroidia > Bacteroidales > CG2-30-32-10 > CAINEZ01. The sequence goes on along the minus strand of CAINEZ010000469.1, from coordinate 21,068 downwards.
TTAATTATACTCACGAAGGTATGATTGCCGGCATCATGAAAATTGACACTCTGGGAGATGTTAATCCGATTACATATTTAGGTCAGCAGATCTATAAAAAGAACCCCGAAGTAGAAAGCTGGACATTACCCCCGCCTTCAAAAATCAACATAGATTCTTTGCAGGTAGTTGAAAAACGCTATCGCCCTGTCGGCGAAATAAAATTGGCGAACGCCTATCCAATTATCCAGGGGTACAAAGAGTTTATTGCATACGGGTATCGTCTTAATTTTATGGATCCGATGGGACTGAATTCATTTAATTTAAAACTATCTTTTTCTCCGAACGACAACCTGCCCAATAAACAGATGGCACATCTTTCGGCTGAATATAATTATTGGAACTGGAGTTTTACCGGAAGTTACAACTATGCAGATTTTTACGACCTCTTTGGTCCTACCAAATTCAGCAGAGCCGGTTACTCTTTTTCTACCAGGTATTACAAACTAATTAACCGGTTCACACCTCAAAAGACCGACTTTTATATTAAACTAACCGCCTATGGCGATTTAGAGACACTCCCAAATTATCAAAATATTGCTTCCGATTACCGCAGCTTATACATCGGAACTATGAATTTTCATAAGAGTTATCTGCGTAAATCGCTTGGAGCGATTGAACCGGAACAAGGCTATGACTGGAATGTTTATGCGTATACAAGTTTTGCAAAACAAACCTTTTCTCCTCAGTTGATCAACAATTTTGATTTGGGGTTTTTATTGCCATTGCGAAATTCCTCACTTTGGTTCAGGACATCACTCGGGCAGTCATTTGGTGAACCAGATAAATCCAATTCCTTTTTTTATTTCGGAGGATTCGGGAATAACTATTTAGATTACAGGTCGGCGCAACAATACCGCGAAATGACAAGCTTTCCCGGAATGGAAATTGATGCTATATCAGCTTTAAATTATGGGAAATTATCCACAGAAGTAAATTTTAAACCAATACGTTTCCGTAGGATTGGCTTTAAAGGCTTGTACTCAACTTATGCACGATTTACAATGTTTGGCATGGGAATGATTACAAATGTTGCTAACGACCAGCCTCAGCTCAACTATTATTCATCAGGCGTTCAGCTTGATTTTGAGGTTGTATTATTTTCTTTACTCAAATCCACCCTCTCATTTGGTTTTTCAAGAGCTTACGGGGCAATGCTTCCAAGCGATCAATTCATGGTTTCGTTAAAATTATAAAGCAATGCCTTTTTAAGGTACTCAAATGAAAAATTATTAGTTTTGGATTTTTGATACTAAGTGCAAAATACACAACCCACATTTGGCAACTTTGAACTTTGAACATTGAACTTTAAACCTTAAACAATTAAGCAATTTAACTATAAAACAATTTAACAAATGAAAACAAAATAATAATGAACAATTTCGTTTGGTATTAAGAAAAGTTGTATATTTGCGTAACCACCGTTACGGTAACGGCTATTACTTTAATTTTAATTATGATTTTTTACAATAGGGATAATGAACTTCAAATACTTAAAGAAGTAAAAAAGTCATCACTTATATCTTCTAAAATGACTTTTGTTGTCGGAAGAAGAAGAATTGGTAAAACAAAACTGATATTAAAATCGGCAGAAAACAATTCTTTCCTTTACGTTTTTATTGCCAGAAAAGACGAAAAACTTTTGTGTGCCGAATTTATTGAAGAAGTTCGGAATAAACTTGGCATAAAGGTTTTTGGCAATATCGAAAAATTTAAAGATTTGTTTGAGTTACTGATTACTTTGTCAAAGAAAAAACCATTTACTCTTATTATTGATGAATTTCAAGAGTTTAATAGAATTAACCCTTCTGTTTTTAGCGATTTGCAAAACATCTGGGATATGAATAAAGATAAAACAAAGCTTAATTTAATTTTAAGCGGCTCAGTATATTCGATAATGAAGAAAATTTTTGAACATTCAAAAGAACCGTTATTTGGAAGAGCTGATGAAAAAATTAATCTTAAACCGTTTAATATTGATGTATTAAAACAAATATTTAAAGAAAACTCTAATCATTACACCCTCAAAGACTTTTTGGCATTTTATATCTTAACCGGCGGCGTTGCTAAATACGTTGAAATATTCACTGACAAAAAAGCCTTTACATTGGATAAAATGTTAAACCTGATTTTTAAAGAAAATTCTATATTTTTAGAAGAAGGTAAAAACATACTTATTGAAGAATTTGGTAAAGATTATGCAAATTATTTTTCAATTCTTTCATTGATCGCTTCTTCAAAAACATCACGAAGCGAAATTGAATCTGTTTTAGGCAGAAATATTGGAGGCTATCTGGATAAACTGGAAAATGAGTATAACATCATAAAGAAACTTAAACCAATTTTGACAAAAGAGGGAGGACGAACTCAAAAATATTTAATCGATGATAACTTTTTAAACTTTTGGTTCAGGTTTGTTTATAAATACAGAAGCGCCGTTGAAATTGAAAATTTTGACTATTTAAAAGACATTGTTAAGCGAGATTTTGATACATTCAGTGGACCGTTTTTAGAAAAATACTTTATAGAAAAGACAGCGCTTTCAAAAGAATATAATCTTATTGGGAATTATTGGGAAAAAGGAAATCAAAATGAAATTGACTTGATTGCTGTCAATCAAACAACAAAAAATATTTTAATTGCTGAAGTAAAACTAAATAAAGCAAAAGCTTCCATTTCGGTTTTAAAGGAAAAAGCAACAAAAATTTTAACAAAATACAAAAAATACAAAACAAGTTATAAGGTACTTTCTATTGAAGATATGTAAAATTCGTAAAACTTTTATAAAATAAGCAACAAAAATATTTAGTGTATGAACGGAAACATAGTGGTTGATTCGTAAATTATAGAAGTTTCAGATATTTTACCCGCAGTCATAAAATATCTTTTTGAAAATAGCACATAAATTAATTGTATTATATGTTAGATATAAAAAGTGTTAACAAAGGGAATACACAAATAATTGAACTCGAAGGAAACTTTGATGTACTGGGCGTTTCATCATTTGAAAAAGAAATAAGCGCAATTAATAAACAAGTAAAATTTTGGATATTGGATTTTGGAAAAGTATCTTTTTTATCCAGCACAGGAATACGCATACTTGTTTTAAACGAAAAAAAGTTACGGCAACTTGAAGGAAACATTATCCTTTGTAATTTAACACGCATTGTTGCAAGTACGCTTGGATTTGCAGGACTTTTAAAGCAATTTCAAATAGCTGAAAATATAACTCAAGCATATGCGCTGATTCAATCCATCGAAAGTAGAAAACTTAAAAAACAAAATTTCAATATTGAAGACAAAGAATATTTTTTCCAAGAACTTTCAGGTAATAAATCGCGCTTTGATATTTGGGATGCAGAACAAAATAATAACAATTTTATTTTTACTGGACTTAATGAAATGGGGTATTCTCTCGGTACAGGCTGTTCGGCAGCAACACGCGAGGAAGCCATTGCCCTGAAAGGAAATTTCGTTAGCTTTCCCTGTTTTTTCGGTTACGAACTTAACAAAAAAGCGGGTTCCGATTTTATTATTTCTGCTAAGCCCGAAACCACTGGCGTTTATATTTCTTCAGGTATAAGTTTTAGAGGCAATCCTCAATTTTATTTTCGTCTCGAAAATAAATCTCCTATTCGAGTTGACCAATTGGTTGAAGATATTTTTTCACTTCTTTCCAGGCAATTAGACAAAGTATTGCCTGCTGCAGGGATTTTAATTTCAGGATCGATTGTCCCTGAAAAAACCGAGAAAAATCAAAAGCCGGTTCCATTTGCAGGATTATTAATAGCGGTTCATAAAGCTGCCTTGTCGGAGGATATAGGTTTTGAACTTTTATGCAAGTTTTTTCCTGTAAATGAAAATAATAATGGGGAATTCGACATGCAAGGTGTTGGTGTTTTTACTGAAAAACCATTAAGTATTAACGAGGCTTCGCCATTAGACAGCTTAACTACATTGATGCAAATGGATAATATTATTTCTGTTGGCGAAATTTTTTCTCAAACTAATATAATTAATCCCCATGCTTGGATATTTATACCTGATTCAATTAACCCAGCCGAAGATTCCCGTTTAAAGATTGAAAAAAATCCTGGTATTAAATGGACTGACGAAGCCGAAATCATTGTTCGGCAGGTTTATTCAAACGTGGGTAAAATAATACTTGAACAATTACATGGCGGCTTTTCAGCTACTACCTTCTTTGTTGATAGTTATGACAATGACGGAAGAAGGCTATTCCCTTCGGTGTTCAAGATGGCGAGTCATCCTATGATCACCCGTGAATCCGAGCGTTGTGAAAACTATGCCCGAAAATATATTCATAACAATTGTCCTGATATTTCCAGTACGTTTTTTTACCGTGAAATGGGAGGGATGTCTTATAATTTTGTAGGAATTACAGGCTCAGGAAGTAATATTCGCTGGCTTACTCATATTTACAAAGAAAGAACTGCTGAAGAATTATACCCGCTTTTCGATAAAATTTTCACCGATATCCTGAAACCTTGGTACGGGCAGCCCAAGCTTGAATATATTTATCCCTACAAATCACATAATCCAATGAATACTTTTTTCCCTCATTTGCTTGATACTGCAGCTTCAGAATTAGGGATGAATGTTGACGAGCAAACTTTTTTCGGCGCTGAGTATAACAGGGAAATGATCAATCCCTATTGGTTTCTCAAATATATTTTTCAGGAAAGAGTAAACGAAAAAATGCTTTGGTACACATCTATTTGCCATGGCGACCTAAATATGCAAAATATTTTGCTTGATGAAGCCGAAAATATTTATATCATTGATTTTTCTGAAACCAAGCCTCGTAATATTGTTTCCGATTTTGCCAGGCTTGAACCTATTTTTCTTATTGAATGTACGGATATTGAAACAGAAAACGACTTGAAATTAATGCTCGAACTATTAGAATCTTTAATCAATGTTAAAACACTTAAACAAAAACCGGAATTTACATACAGAAATAATTCTCCTAAAACAGAAAAAGCATTTAAAATGATATGCAAAGTAAGGGAGTACGCTGATATCGTAACTCTTTTCGAAACAGATATTGTACCGTATTTTTTAGCTATGCTCGAATGGACATTACCGATTGTTTGTTACGGCGGTCAAAATATTTACCGGAAGAAACTTTCGATGTACAGTGCCTCTCTTATGTGTGAAAGTATAATGGCTCATTACTCTGATAAGGCAAATTAATAGCGTTATAGAATATTAACCATATTATAAGTTCAACGTTTTTTACTTGAATATTTTTTTGATATATTTGTCGGGATTGTTTAATAAAAATTAAAAAAATGGAAAACTTTTTAACCATACCTGAAGAAATATTATTGTTGTTGATAGGGGAAAACGGCGGCGTGATCCCGCAGGATAAAAATTTTGAAGTTGTCCTTGCAGCCTCAATTTTGATGGATCTTGCAATAAACAACAGGTTGGATTCCGATACCGAAAATATGATACTTGTCAGCAATACTCCTACAAACAACACTGTGCTGGATGAAGCGCTTGAGATGATATTTTCGAACAAAGAAAGGAAAGAGCCTTCTTATTGGATATCACAGCTTGCTGTTCGTTCCAAGGAATTTATGGAATACATTGCCGCCAGCCTTGTACTTAAAAAGGTTTTAAAGGTGGAAAACCAAAAACTTTTATGGTTTTTTTCGAAAAGAAAATATCCTTTGGTAAAGGATAAAGAAATAAAAGAAGTAAAACTTCGTGTAAGAGAAATAGTTTTCAGCAATGATATTCCCGACCTGAGAGATATAGTAATTATCAGTTTGCTTCATTATGGGCAGCTTCTTTCCTTAGTGTTCACTGACACCGAAATAAACAAATACAAATCGCGTATTGAAAAAATTGCGATGATGGACCTTATTGGTCAGGCAATTTCTAAATCTCTTGCAGTATTTGTTTCAACTACATTTTCTTCAGTTACTAAAAGCATGCTTGGAATAAAATCACCTGAAGAAAAACTCAGTTTGCTTATAGAAGAGATGAAAGAAAAATACAGGATCGCTGATGATAAAGATTTGCCAAGCTGGCTAATAAAAGGCACGGCACAATACCAGAAAACACTTGATTTTGTTATAAAAACAGGTCATACTGATATTTATTACAATAAGAAAAAAGATCAATATTTTGTTGAAAAGTCAAAATATATATCGGAAAAAACTTTCAATGTGCAGCTCCTCTCTTATTCTTATTATGCGTGAAAGGATAATGGCTCATAACTCTGTTACTACAAATTAATAGCATTATAAGGTATTCACCACGTAACATATTCAAAAAAATATTTTTCTTCACATGGTTATTTTTTTTAATATATTTGTCGTGATTGTTTAAAATAAAAATTAAAAAAATGAAAAACTTTTTAACTATACCTGAAGAAATATTATTGTTATCGGTAGGGGAAAACGGCGGCGTGATCCCGCAAGATAAAAATTTCGAAGTTGTACTTGCAGCATCAATCTTGATGGATCTTGCAATAAACAACAGGTTAGATTCCGATACCGAAAATATGATACTTGTCAGCAATACTCCTACAAACAACACTGTGCTGGATGAAGCGCTTGAGATGATATTTTCGAACAAAGAAAGGAAAGAACCTTCTTATTGGATTTCACAGCTTGCTGTTCGTTCCAGGGAATTTATGGAATTCATTACCGCCAGCCTTATACTTAAAAAAGTTTTAAAAGTGGAAAACGAAAAACTTCTATGGTTTTTCTCAAAAAGGAAATATCCTTTGATAAATGATAAAGAAATAAAAGAAGTAAAACTTCGTGTAAGAGAAATAGTTTTCAGCAATGATATTCCCGACTTGAGAGATATTGTAATTATAAGTTTGCTTCATTATGGGCAGCTTCTTTCCATAGTGTTTACTGACACTGAGATAAATAAATACAAATCGCGTATTGAAAAAATTGCAATGATGGACCTTATTGGTCAGGCAATTTCTAAATCTCTTAAATTATTTGTTACAACTACATTTTCTTCTGTTACTAAAAGCATACTGGGAGTAAAAACACCTGAAGAAAAACTTAGTTTGTTGGTAAAAGATATGAAAGAAAAATTCAGAATTGCTGACGATAAAGATTTGCCAAGCTGGCTCAGAAAAGGCACAGAACAATACCAGAAAACGCTTGATTTTGTTAAAAAAACAGGACATACTGATATTTATTACCATCGGAGAAAAGATCAATATTTTGTTCAAATGCATACCTATAGCATGCACATTTTTGGCTCAGGAGCTTAATACAGAAAAAAATAATAATATTAACCCAATTACATTAATTCGAATATTATGGAAATAAAAAAAACAACCCTTAACCAGATTGAAATTTTCGAGATCAGCGGTCGTATTGACGCTAATAATGCTAATGATTTTGAAAAAATATTAGTTCAAAGTATTGAAGAAGGCGCAACCAAAATGATTGCCGACCTTACAAACCTTGAATACATTAGCAGTTCCGGTTTAAGAGTATTTCTTCTAATTGCTAAAAAAATAGGGAAAAACGGATTTATTTATTTATGTTCGCTTCAGCCACAGGTTTCCCAAATATTTAACATTTCCGGATTTAACAACATTTTTTCAATATTTGAAAATAGAGAGGATGCTTTAAGCAAAGCGTAATAATTTTAAATATAAAGAAGAGAAATAAGCTATAAATAGGGTATGGTGGTATAAAAGAAATCCATATCCCTTTATTTACATATGCCTTATCCCTTTTTTCTTTATACCCTATAAAATAATTTAAGCCATTCAAAATATAACAGGAGAAAATTATAAAATCAAGAAGAGTTATGTACTATCACTACTTAAAATGTTTTATTTTCAAAAATTATTTATTGCTGTTTGGTTTTATCTTCCTTCTGTTAATAAGCATATCTGCTTGTAATGGCAAATCAAAACAAAATTCCGAAACGAGTAAAACTTCTGAAAAGTCGGATTCAAACAATGTAAAAACAATCCGGAATGTTACTTTTTTACCGTACTGGGTTACTGCTGCACAATTTGCCGGATATTATGTTGCAGAAGATATGGGCATTTATAAAAAATACGGGATCAAACTTAATATAATTCCTTATCAGCCTTTCAGCCCCACAGAAAACCTGATTAAAAACGGCAAGGTTGATTTCGCTGCGCTTTGGTTAGTGAATGCTATAGAATTAAAAGCATCGGGAGTAGATATTGTGAATATCGCCCAACCGTCAACGCGTTCCTCATTAATGCTCGTTACCAAAAAAAAGAGTGGGATTAAAACCTTGAAGGATATGAATGGAAAAAGAGCAGGTATCTGGAATGGTTTTGAACTCCAACCCAAAGCATTATTTAAAAAATATAATCTTGACGTTAAAATAATTCCAATCGGGAGCACCAACAACCTGTTCCTGATGGATGGCGTTGATATTACCAATGCCAATTGGTTTGACGAGTATCATTCCATAATCAATTCCGGTTATAATCCAGAAGAACTAAATACCTTTTTCTTTGCCGATTATGGGTTGAATTTTTTGGAGGATGGTATTTATTGTTTATCGGATAAATTAAAGAATGATCCTGAACTTTGCGCTGATTTTGTTAAAGCCACTTTCGAAGGGTGGAAGTATGCTTTTGATAATAAAGAAAAAGCTATAGATATTGTTATAAAATATGCGGAAAAAGCAAAAGTGCCGGTAAATAAAATACATCAGCGTTGGATGCTGGAACGATATCAAGACTTATACTTACCAAAAGGAAAAACTTCCTTCAATACAGTTCTTTCCAAGAAAGATTACCAGTTTGTCGGCAACGTATTAAAAGAAAGTGGGTTAATAAATAAAATCCCTCCTTTTGATAATTTTTATAAACCAATAATGAAGCCTTAAAAAAAGGTTTCCGAAAAATACAAAATTTTGCATCGGATGAAGCGAACTAAAACTAAAAATAACAAAGGATTGGCTTTTAAGCTTATTTTATTCATTTTTACAAGTGTCGCTATTATTTTCTTGTCAATTTTTCTTTACAATTATTATTATTCAAAAAAAATGGTTGAGAAAAATTTGAAGACAAGCGCTGAAAACCTTACTGTAAGCACAATTTCTAAAGTTGATAAAATATTAAGTTCCATACAAATAATACCAGACAATTTTTCAAAAATAATCGAGAGTACTAATTATTCAAAAAAAGAACTTGACAAAATTTTACGACAGGAAGTAGAGAACAATCCCGAAATTTATGGTGCAGCCCTCGCTTTTGAACCATACTATTTTGATAAAAAAAAGAAGTATTATTCACCTTATTTTTACCGGAAAGAAGGTAAAATTGAATTCAAATATATCGGAGATGAGCAATATGATTATTTTACCATGGATTGGTACCAGATTCCTAAAGAATTAAACAAGCCCGTTTGGAGTGAACCCTATTATGATGAAGGTGCAGGAAATGCTATCATGTCAACTTATTCCGTGCCACTTTACAAACAGAAAGACGGGAAAAAGCAATTTATCGGAATCCTTACAGCTGATGTTTCATTGGATTGGTTACAGGACTATATAAGTTCTATTAAAGTATGTCAAACAGGATATGCTTTTATGATTTCGAAAAACGGAACCATAGTTACACACCCGAAAAAAGAACTTATTATTAACGAAACCATCTTTAGTATTGCCGACGGACAAAAATCGCCACAATTACGTGTAATCGGGCATAATATGATACGAGGCGAATCAAGTTTCGCAGAACTGGAATATCGCAATATAAGAACCGGTAAACTAAGTTGGATAGCTTATGCTCCCATTCCCTTAAATGGTTGGTCTATCGGTATTGTTTTCCCTGTGGATGAGTTTCTGGCCGATGTAAATAATCTTTTCATCCGTGTTCTATGCCTTGCGCTGGGAGGTTTACTTATTATATGCCTTGTGATTGTGTTTATTTCCCGCTCCATTACAAGCCCATTAAGAAGGCTTTCGGTTGCTGCTGAAAAATTTGCTGAAGGCGATTTTAATGTTATACTGCCTCAGGTAAAATCGAAAGATGAGATAGGCAAACTTAATGCTTCCTTTATTTATATGCAAAAAGCATTGGCTTCTACTATTAGTGACCTGAAAGACGCTTCAAATAAATTAAAAATATCCAACGAAAAATTAGAAGAATACAACCGCACCCTTGAACAAAAAGTAGATGCCCGTACTGCCGAATTAAATTCAGCCTTTAATAACGTGAAGACTCTGAATGAAATCGGTAAAAAGATTACATCAACGCTGAATACAGAATTGATACAAAATATCGTTTATGAAAATGTTAATACTTTGTTGGATGCCACTAGTTTCTTTATAATGATTTATAATGAAAAGGAGAGAAAGTTAGAATGCAGCCAGCCTATGGAGAAAGGCGAAAAACTACCTCCATTTGATATTTCGATGGATGAAAAAGACCGTTTTGCCGTGTGGTGCGTGGACAATGCCAAGCCTATATTCATGAACGATGTTGAAAATGAATATATGCAATATGTTCCTACGCGCACTAAACCAAAGGTTGGAGAACCAGTAGCTTCGTTAATTTATTTGCCGATGATGATTGAGAACAAGGTAATGGGTGTAATTTCGGCGCAAAGTTTCAGTAAAAATGCTTATACACAATATCATTTAGATATGCTAAACAACTTGGCAAACTATGTTGCTATAGCTTTTGATAATGCATTTGCTTACGAAAAAATTAATAAAGCAAATAACGAGTTGAAGGCGGCGCAGGCGCAATTGGTTCAATCCGAAAAGATGGCATCACTCGGACAACTAACAGCAGGCATTGCTCATGAAATTAAAAATCCTTTGAATTTTGTGAACAACTTCGCCGAACTTACAGTTGATCTTACCAAAGAACTTACAGAAGAGCTTGATAAACTTTCCGACAAACTTCAATCTAAAGATAACGAATATTTGCGCGAAATAACCAATGATATCCGCTCAAATGCTTTAAAAATAAATGAACATGGTAAACGAGCCGACAGTATTGTAAAAGGAATGCTTCTTCATTCGCGAGGAAAATCAGGCGAAAAGCAACCTACCGATGTAAATGCAGTTCTTGCCGAATATGTTAACCTTGGGTACCATGGTATGCGCGCACAGGATACAAACTTTAATGTTAAAATAGATACTGATTATGACAGTAGCATTGGAATGATAAATATTGTTCCGCAAGACCTTAGCAGGGTATTCCTTAACATTATCAACAATGCCTGCTATTCTACCAATCAGAAGAAAAAAGAATTAAAGGATGCCTACTTCCCTATCCTGAGTGTGCAAACAAAAAATTTGGGCAACAAAGTTGAAATCAGAATAAAAGATAATGGCAAAGGCATCCCGCAAGAAATTATTGACAAGGTTTTCAATCCTTTCTTTACAACAAAACCGGCAGGTCAGGGAACGGGATTGGGTTTGTCGCTCAGTTACGATATTATAGCGCAAGAACATCATGGTGAAATGAAGGTGGAATCGAAAGAAGGCGAATTTGCCGAATTCATTATCACTATTCCTAAAAACATTGTATAAAATAAAAAATAATATGGATTTATCGAATGTGAAAATAATGGTTGTGGATGACGAAGTTGATCTGGAACCTTTAATCAGGCAAAAATTTCGTCACAAAATAAGAAATGATGAATACAATTTTGTGTTTGCCCACAACGGGCTTGAAGCCTTAGCAAAGTTAATTGAACACCCCGACATCGGTGTAATACTTTCGGATATTAATATGCCTGAAATGGACGGGCTTACTCTTCTTCTGAAGTTGAAAGAGTTAAAAAACCCTTCACTGAAAACCGTTGTGGTTTCGGCTTATGGCGATATGGATAACATACGGACCGCCATGAACCGAGGCGCTTTCGATTTTCTTACTAAACCTATTAATTTTGAAGATCTCGAAATTACTATCAATAAAACTCTTGAAGAGATATGGCAGCAACGTAATGCAATGAAAGAACACGACCAATTGATTTCTATTCAGCAGGACCTGTCTGTTGCCCGTGAGATACAGCAAGCTATACTTCCGAAAACATTTCCGCCCTTTCCTAACCGAAAGGATTTTGATATTTATGCTTCCATGGTTGCCGCTAAAGAAGTAGGCGGCGATTTCTACGATTATTTTATGATCGATAACGACCGGCTGGGTTTTGTGATAGGCGATGTTTCAGGTAAAGGGGTCCCTGCCGCTATATTTATGGCGGTAAGTCGTACACTTATACGCGCTACCGGGGTGAAAGGAATGCCTGCCGGTGAATGCCTGCATTACGTGAATAACCTGCTTTGCAACGAAAGTGTTTCGTGTATGTTCGTTACAGTTTTTTACGGAATAATGAACATGAAATCGGGGGAATTGGAATATACAAATGCAGGGCATAATCCCCCGTATATTCTGAGTCATGACGGTTCTCTTATTAAACTTGAAGCTACAGGTAATACTATCCTCGGATGTTTTGAAGATCATATTTATAACACCAAAAAGATACAACTAAATCCTAATGATGATTTGTTTCTTTTTACCGATGGCGTTACCGAAGCGTTTAACAAACAAGGAGAAATTTATACCGACGAACGTTTGGAAAAATTGTTATTATCAGTTAATAATTTACCTGTTAACGAAATTGTAAATAAAATTGTTAATGATGTTGATCAGTTTGCTCAAGGTGTCCCTCAATCGGACGATATAACCATGTTAAATATAAAATATTTCGGATAAAAAGTTTTTATTTTGTTTTTATGAAAGAAAAAACATTAACGATCGTCAATCAGATTGAGCAGTTAGAAGAAATGGCCAAAACCTTGGAAGCATTATCTGATGAATGGAATATCCCAATGGACATAATGTTGAGCCTGAATCTTGTTCTTGAAGAGTTGGTTACAAACATTATTTTTTATGGCTATAAAGATAAAGATGAACATAAAATAATTATTCGCTTTTCGTTTGACGATAAAATAATTCAGATACAGATAGAAGATGATGCAATAGAATTTAATCCTTTGCTGGCATCTGAACCTGATATTGATGAATCCATTGAAAACCGTAAGATAGGCGGATTGGGAATACATTTCGTACGCAAGCTAACAAATAGTATTGCGTATGAACGAACCAATAATAAAAACATCCTGACTCTTACAAAAAATATTGCATAAACATTATTAATTAAAGTCAATTTCGCGTTTATACTTCTTTTTTATTTTTACCCAAAATCAAATAAAATGAACCGTTTAAACTTTATTTTCGGATTTGCGATTATTGCCTTTTTAGTTGCCTGTAAGCCGGCTGAGAAAAAAATTACAATCGGATATGTTCAGATAACACAGGATCCTGTAATTGATACAGCCAGGGCTGGCGTTTTTCGCGCCCTTGCAGATTCCGGTTTTATTAACGGACAGAACATCACAGTGCTTGAAAATAATGCACAGGGAAATATTTCAATGATAAGTACGATACTGAAAACTTTTCAGTCGCAAAAAGTAGATATTATTATAACAAATGGCACACCCTGTATGAAAGCTGCCGCAAAAGCGGTTCGCGATATTCCGGTCGTTTTTACCGTATCCTTTAGTCCCGAGCAGGTGGGCATTAAAACAGCATCTAAAAATCTTTACGGGATTTACGACCCGCTGAAAGCCGCTGAGTTTGTTGATCTCATGACAGAATGTATTCCTGATCTGAAGCGTATCGGGATACCCTATAATAATACCGAACCAAATGCGAAATATTCCTTTAATATGTTGAGCGAAGAATTTTCTAAGCGGGGCATCACTGTAGTGACCACATCGGTAAAAAGCTCTAATGACATTCTGCAAGCCGGTCAATACCTTGCTGAAGAAAAAATTGATGCAATGGTGGCTTCCGCTGATAATATCGTTTACCTGGGTTTGCCGGTTCTGGCGAAAATAGCCTCCGAACAAAAAATTCCGTTATTTGTAACCGATCCTTTGGAAGCCCAAAAAGGTGCAGCCATCGGGTTTGGTGTAAAATATGAACAGTGGGGCTACCAGTCAGGGCTTAAGGCAGTGGAAATACTTAAGGGGAGAACTTCCTTAGGAAAAAAAATTGAACCAATATTAAACTATGATCTTATAGTTAACCAAAAGGCTTGTGCCGAACAGGGTTTGGTGGTTCCGAAAAAAGTAACCGACAAAGCTACCCTAATTATTAATTAAGCAAATACCATAGAGGTAATGGAATTTAGAACCCTTAAAACAAATTTGGTTTTTTAAAAAATTAAATAATACTTTTGTACCGCATATAAGGGAATAATCAACAGGTATAAACTTTTATCAGAGTTACTCTCATAGCTAAAAAATAAAAAAATGGAACTTAAAGAATTTAAAAAAGGAAATTTTCTGGTAATTAATTTAATTGGAAGAGTGGACACTTCAAATTATACTGAACTGGAAAAAAAAATAATTGAGTTTATTGATGGTGGCGAAAAGGAAATCGTAGTTAATTTCTCTGATTTAGTATATATGAGCAGTTCGGGTTTGAGGGTTCTTTTAATGGCATTAAAAAAAATTACTGCCATTGGTGGAAAATTTCATCTCTGCAGTTTGAAAGAAAATATTATGGAAATATTTGAAATTGCCGGATTTACTTCCATATTCAGCATTTTCAATACCATTGATGAAGCGGCAAAATAATCCTGATCTTACTTCTGATAAAAGAAAAGTGCGCTGATTGATAATTTTTTTTCAATCATCACACGTAATTTCTTTCCAGCATTTCAGCAACTGATTTATCAATTTGTTCCTTGCGCCTGATCTCATCGAAAAGTGAAAGCAGATCACTCACTTTTAAATGTTTTTTTTCATTTTCATCAAAATCAAAAACAATTTTACCATTGTGCATCATTATAATGCGGTTACCCATATTAACAGCCTGTTGCATGGAATGAGTAACCATAAGCGTGGTGAGTTTATCTTTGCGAATGATCTCTTCCGTTAATTTAATGATCTTTATTGCTGTTTTAGGATCCAGGGCTGCCGTATGCTCATCAAGTAAAAGTAGCTGAGGCTTAACCCATGTTGACATTAATAATGTAAGCGCCTGCCGCTGACCGCCTGATAATTTCCCGATAGGATTGTTTAATCGTTCTTCCAAGCCCATGTTCAGGCTTTTTAACTTGTTTTTAAATTCGTCTAAATTCTTTTGTTTTAAAGCCCAGCCAAACCCGCGATGCTTCCCTCTTTTAGATGCGAGTGAGATATTTTCGGCTATCGACATATCGGGAGCAGTACCAGTGAAAGGGTTTTGAAACACCATGCCAATTTGTTTAGCACGCTTATGTTCCGGAAGCTTTGTAATGTTCTTACCATTATGAAAGATCTTCCCGCTATCAATATAAAAAGAGCCTGCAATAGCATTTAACAAAGTGGATTTTCCCGAACCGTTTGTGCCAACCACTACTGTAAAACTACCTTTTGCAATATGAAGACTTACACCTTGTAATGCTTTTACTTCATTAACTGTTTCCCTGTTGAATGTCTTATAAATGTTATCTATTTTAAGCATAATAACTTTTCTTTAATTCCTTTTAAAGCGTTTAAGTGCCATTGGCAGCATGAGTGCAATGAATACAAAACCGGCAGTTATTAACTTCAGGTCGTTAGGATTCATTCCCCATCTTAATGCAATTGCTACAAGCAGCCTGAATAATACCGCCCCCATAATAGCGCCGGTAATCAGTAATCCCAAGGTTTTTTCATTGATCAACGCTTCTCCTATAATAACACTTGCAAGCCCTAAAACAATCATGCCTATTCCCATCTGCACATCAGCAAAACCCTGGTACTGGGCAAAAAGTGCACCGGACAATCCTATCAAACCATTTGATAAAGCCAAACCCAAAATAATCATAGTTTGAGTATTTACACCTAAAGCGCGGATCATTTGGGCATTATTTCCTGTTGCGCGCATAGCAGTACCAAGATTGGTTTTAAGAAATAAGTAAAGAATAATGGCAAATATTATTATAATTATCGCTGTAAGAATCAATACGCTTAAATCCTTTGCGGGAACTGACCAACCGGCTATATTTATTATATCTGTACTTGAAAAAATATATTGAGAAAAACTTTCAAATGAAGTTATTACTGTTTTTTGTGATAACAAAGGAATGTTGCTTTTCCCCATAACCCGAAGGTTCACGGAATAGAGAGCCGTCATTACCAAAATACCCGATAAAAGCGAATTGATTTTAAATTTGGTGTGAAGAATACCGGTAACAGCGCCTGCAATAAAACCTGCAATAAAAGAGCAAACGGTAGCCAATAGCGGACCAAAACCGGCAACAATCATAGACGCAGCAACAGCAGCGCCAAGCGTAATAGAGCCATCAGCAGTAATGTCGGGGAAATTAAATATCCTGAAACTGATAAATACTCCAAGCGCCAACAGCGATAGTATTAATCCAATGGTTAATGAGCCTATCAGTAAAGTCATACCTTTTCCTCCTTATTATTTATTATAGAATCAATGTTGCCGATCCAACAATAGCCTTTGATAAATTCACTTTCGCCAACACCGATCGTTTCTCTGTCATCGCTCATTAAGTGCATTATACTTATTATCTGCTCCGATTCGAAGAGGGTCCGGACAGTTTCTTTCAAGTCAATATTTTCTTTTTTTAAAGGACGGTAAGGAAACACAACAGCATGAAAATGGCATCTTATACCACATATTGATGAAAATGGTCGTGTATATGGTTTTAATAAATCGTTATTGTTTTTTACTGCAATACCTGTAATTAAAGTAAGCATTTTATCATAAGCGGGTTCCGTAGTAAAGTTAATTTGTTCCCTAACTTCCGGAAACTTAAATAGTGAGGGTCCCTGCTTACTCCTTAACGGAGAATTATTTAAGGAAGCTCCTATTAATCCTGAGGTTTCGGCGAGTATCACCATGCCGGCAGAAGTTATATTATTACTATTGATACAAGTTTCAACCAATTCACTTAAAGAAACGGATAAACGATCTTTCATCGTTTCAAAACGAATAAAATGAGAGAAACCTCCTTCAAAAAACACTGAATATAATGAAACGATCTCAGGGATATAATTACCTGTTTTGAAAGCATAATCAGGTTTGCTATCGCTATCGCCGGGTAAATGAGCAACAATGTTCCCAAATTCTGCAAACTCTCCGAAAAGATTTTCGCATTCATTAAAAGATTTTCCAATAGCGCCAATGCCTACTCCATACCTATCGTCAGCCAGCTTCTCAATACGCGAATTTGTTTCGGTAAATCCTGAAAGTTTAATAAGTTCCGGGTTGCCGGACAGATAACAACTTAAAGGTTTGCCTGTATTTAGTTTCTGATTGAAATATTTTACATCCTTAATTATTTCAACTTTTTCGTTCGTTTTGATTGAAGATATATTAGTAGAATCAGCTGTTTCAACTGTTTTAAATACTTGTGTAAGTCCAACCAAATTCAACACGGATCTTACATTTTCCGAAACATCCGAAATATACAAATATCCATTTACGCTTTTAAATAGCTTATAATATTTAACAAAAATTCCTATGCCGGCAGAACTAATATAACTAACATCCTTCATATTTAATTCAATAAAATAATTGCCTTCGCGCACCTCTTTATCAAGCGCGCTGTCAAGAAACCCGGACCAGTTGGCGTCAATACGACCTGCAATATTCAGCACTATTTTATCGCCTATTATAGTTTTTTGTATCTCTAAATTATTTTTCATTATATTAATTTGAATTTCGCTTTACATCTTTTAATGCCTGTCTGTAAAGTCAAAACAAAACGTAATTGCGAGGACTTTTCGCCCGAAGCAATCTAACTTACGTTGCGATAATAAGATTGCTTCACTCCACTGCGTTACGCCTGCCTGCCGTTAGGCAAGTTCTCAATAATGACTTTATATACAAACACTATTTATTTAATTACTTTATCTGCTTTTTTAATAACCTTATCAGGGATCTTTATTTTATAAAATGCAGCAGCTTTACGATTAATTATTAAATTAGTTTTGCTCACATATTCAAATGGAATTGCAGCAGGTTTTTCTCCTTTTAATATTCTCATAGCGAGTCTTACAGCATCCATTCCTGATTGTATATAATCTCTCGAAACAGCAGCAATAGCGCCTTTTTCAGCCTGATCGCCCACCAAACCGAACAAAGGAATACTTGTGCTAGCGGAAGCTTTTTGTATGCTGCTGAACGAAGCAGATGTTAAATTATCAATTATCTGGCAAACGGCATCAATTTTTTTTGTACATAACATAAGCGCTGCATCCATGGTTTCGGCGCTACTATTTACAGGTACAGTGACCAAATCAAGCCCTGCTTTTTTGGCATACATTTCCATCACTTCTTTGTTTTTAACAGAATTAGCTTCTCCGGGTGTATAAAGCGTGCCTATAGTTTTAGCTCCGGGCATAATTTCTTTGAGAAGTTTTGCCATTCCTTCGTAATCTCCTAATGTGGATATTCCTGTAATATTCGATTGATGGTTTGTAAAACTTGTTCCGGCGCCTGCCACTACAGGATCGGCTACTAATGAAAACACCACAGGTGTATCTTTGATTTTTTTTACGATGGTTTGTAAAGTAGGAGTAGATGTAGAAAAAATAAGGTCATAATGCGACGACTGAGCTTCGTCAATTATATTGTTCAATGTAGCCAGATCACCCTGCGCATTAATAATATTCAAATTGTAATCTGTTCCTTCTTTAAGGCCGCTTTCAGCTAATCCCTTAACGATCCCGTCCCTGCATTCTTCCGAAATAGGAGCATCATTATATTGTATTAAACAAAATTTTAACTTGTGCGAAGGTTTAAAAGTACCCTGATCTAATGTTAGAATATTCTCTTTTTTATTCCTGTTATACCTGTCGGTATAAAGCAAAATCAGTGATATGATCACTATCAGCAATAAGCCTTTATAAATTTTAAAAATAGAAAAAAAAGTATTTTTCATTTAAAATTATTTTGAGTAAAATTAGTAATAATAAATTTCACATTAATTATCAACTTTGATTTTTTCCTTTTTTTATTACCATTTTATATACACCCCTATCGTAAAATTAAAATTATTTTTTGTCGATAGCCTCCCCCTTTTTATTAACAATATTTTTCTTTTTATCAACATTGTTTTTTTATTTCTCGGTTTTTTTATTTTTTTACAAAACAATTTCTAAAAAGAAGAAAAAAAAATGAGAAAAACAGACCTTATTAAAAGCAGGGCTTTTTCGCCCCGTCATTGCGAAACGTTACAAGGAACGAAGCAAAGCAAGTTAAAGCCACGTTTTTGCATTAGCGCATTTTTAATTCTCCTTTTCACATTTATAACGCTCAAACCTTTTAATTCTTTTTCTCAAATTGTAGCCATTGGAGATACAGCCTTTACACCCGATGCTTCCGCCATGCTGGAGCTAAAATCTACAAACAAAGGACTTTTGATCTCAGGTATGACAACAGCCCAGAGAGCTGCAATACCTTCCCCAGCCTTAGGATTGCTTATTTTCAATATCACAACATCAAAATTCAATTACTATAAAGCGACAGGATGGTATGAAATAGAAAGCACATTTATTTCGTCTACTACAGGGAACAATAGTCCCGGTGGAGGAGTCGCAATAAGCCAGGCAGAAGCAGACCCTAACAATTCAGCTGTTCTTGATGTAAGTTCAGATACAAGGGGAATCCTTGTTCCAAGAACCAAAAGCGATTCCATATCCGCCCCCGCCACAGGACTGATAATTTACAACAATTCGTTAAACCATTTCAGTTATTATGCAACAGCATGGATAAATTTATGCGATAGCTTTATCACGACCACTGTAGGTTCAGGGAGCTTAAATTCACAAGGCATTGCAATAAATAAAACAGAAGCGAATGCTGATCCGTCTGCTATTTTAGATATTACCGCGACCAATGCAGGCCTGCTTATTCCACGCATGACCACGGCAGAAAGAGACCTGATCCTGCCTGTCGCCGGATTATTAGTATACAACACCACTACCAACACACTTGACTTTTATAACGGCACTTCATGGAACAGGTTAGAATCCAATGTACCGCCAACTCCCGGTTCCATTACAGGTTCTGTAGCAGTATGCTCGGGGAAAAGCGGGGTTACCTATTCCATTTCTTCGGTAACAGGAGCTTCTGGTTATACATGGAGTGTACCTTCAGGTTCAACTATCACATCAGGACAGGGAACAACAAGCATTACCGTTACTTACGGGTCAGCATCAGGAAATGTTTCAGTTACTGCTAATAATGCCTGTGGCAGCAGTACAGCACAGACAAAAGCAATAACAGTAACAACCGCTCCGACTGCAACTATAAGTTACGCAGGTACACCATACTGCACATCTGTAATTACAGCCCAATCCGTTACATTAAGCGGTACGGGAGCATACACGGGAGGAACTTACACGGCATCCCCGTCAGGATTGACCATTAACGCATCAACAGGAGCAGTTACACCAGGCACGAGTACTGCAACTACATACACTGTTACTTATACCATACCGGCTTCAGGCGGTTGCGATACAGTATGGGCAACAACTTCGGTAACAGTAAGCGTTTGCGGACCTACCTGCGGCTCACAGGTTTGGGCATACACCAATATAAATGTAGGTACGATGATAAACGCCGCTTATGGTATGGGTTCACCCGGCGGAAATCAAAAATATTGTTACAATAATGTAGAGGCAAACTGCACCGATTATGGTGGTCTTTACCAATGGGGCGAAGCAATGAACTATGCCTCAAGTGTAAATTGCGATCCTTGTTCGCCTACTTCTTCACCTGCTGGAGTACAAGGTATCTGTCCTTCCGGTTATCATGTACCTTCCGATCTGGAATGGAGCCGTTATGAATGGTGCATAGAAACCACTATAACCCCTACAGGGAACACTACTCTTTCAACCTTCCAGACAACAAACATGGCTTATCGCGGCACTAACACTTCAGGCGTTGGACCAGGCGATAAGATGAAAGCGACCAGCAACGACACCCCTGCCTGGGA
>CAINEZ010000468.1 GCA_903847905.1 uncultured Bacteroidota bacterium | reverse complement strand
TTTTTGTTTTTTAGAGATTACAAAATTAAGCAAGTTATCATTTATAATGCTACCTCCCCCTTCCTTTGCTTCGTTCCGCTACGCTCCACTTCGCAAAGGAAGGGGGAGGTTTCTCCATTAACAACGTGGTGAAA
Source organism: uncultured Bacteroidota bacterium (assembly GCA_903847905.1). GTDB lineage: Bacteria > Bacteroidota > Bacteroidia > Bacteroidales > CG2-30-32-10 > CAINEZ01. The sequence continues at coordinate 12,000 of CAINEZ010000468.1, read as the reverse complement.
CTTTACAAGTAAGTGATAAGGAATAAAGGCAAAAGGGACAAGGCATAAGGGAAAATGAAAAATGGAAGAAACAGGAAATTGATTGAAAAAGGAAATTAAAAAAACTTTGCGGTTCTCTGCGAAAAAACTCAGCAGTTCTCTGCGATTAACTTTTTAACGCTTTGCGTGAAATTAATAATGAATTGGAAAAGGCATAAGGGAAAATGTAATTTGACATATAAGTTATTTTGAGCACAGTTGTAAACCGAATTCCTGCGAAGCAGGAAAAGCGGGTAGGCATGAAAATCCGGCGAGGGTGCGAAAGCGAGTGTGAAAGCAGCTTCGGATTTTCTTGATTCTTTGGGTACTTTCTCATTAAGGAGAAAGTGCCAAAAAATATTTATAGGTTCAGATAATTGTATTAAAAATATAAATAATAACCCAATGAAGCCTGTAAAAGGACTTTTACAATTCGCTACATGGCTAATGAAATTATCTATCGTTTTTTTCGTGTTTGTTACTTTTTTACATACACTTAAAACTTTTGATCTTAAAAGCATTCAATTTTATTTAGCTTTAGCATTTATAATTTTTGGTGCATTGTTGTTCATAGGTGGATTTTTAAACAAGCCCGGAATTACTGTGTTTTCAGGACTTATGCTTTTCTTTGCATCAGTTTATGAAATTATTATTCTTTTTTCTACTGGTGTTTCCATTGAACTTGCCATGTATTTATTAATCGCATCTACTTCATTTTATTTTTTTACTGCAGGAAATAAAAATTGAAAATAACGAGAGTTAGAAATAAGAAAAAACATTTGCAGTTTAAAATTATGCTAATAAAAAATAACTGTGAAGAAAATACTTTGTGCACTTTGCGATTCCGATTGCTATCGGAACTTTGCGCACCCTGCGGTTAAAAAATTACGAATTATTTATTAAACAGATTTTGTTACACAGAACTACTTCCTCTATAAATGCCTGAACCTATCTACACAGAAATAGTTCCTGAAAAAGCAATACTTGTCGGGCTAATTACCCCAAAACAGGATGCTGAACGTGTTAAAGAATACCTTGACGAATTAGCCTTTCTTGTTGACACAGCAGGAGCTATTCCCGGAAAGCGTTTTGTACAGCGTATAGAAATGCCGGATTCGCGCACCTATGTGGGATCAGGAAAACTTATTGAAATTCGCGATTATGTTAAAGAAAACAATATTGATGTCGCCATTTTTGATGATGAACTAAGCCCGTCGCAGATTCGCAACATCGAAAATGAATTGGAATGTAAAATACTCGACCGTAATAATCTTATACTTTACATTTTTGCAAAACGAGCCAAAACCGCTTATGCCAAAACACAGGTTGAACTTGCCCAATACCAATATTTATTACCACGATTAACCCGAATGTGGACACACCTTTCCAAACAGCGCGGCGGTATTGGCTTGCGCGGACCTGGTGAAAAAGAGATAGAAACAGATCGCCGGGTTATCCGTGATAGAATTTCGCTGCTGAAAGAAAAATTAAAAACCATCGATAAACAAATGGCTACGCAGCGCGGGAACAGGGAAGGCTTGGTGCGTATAGCCCTGGTAGGTTATACCAATGTCGGTAAATCCACTATCATGAACATGCTAAGCAAATCTAATGTCTTTGCCGAAAATAAATTGTTTGCGACACTTGATACTACTGTAAGAAAAGTGGTGATCGGAAATCTTCCTTTTTTGCTTTCCGATACCGTAGGATTTATCCGCAAACTTCCGGTAGGGCTGGTGGAATCTTTCAAATCTACATTAGACGAGGTTCGCGAAGCAGATATACTTTTGCATGTTGTTGATATTTCTCATCCTAATTTTGAAGAACAGATCTGTGTGGTTAAACAAACTTTACAGGATATAAAATCTTCTGACAAACAAACTATAATTGTATTTAACAAGATAGACGCCTACCGCTTTATTGAAAAAGAAGAAGATGATCTTATGCCCGCCACCAAAGAAAATCTTACGCTTGAAGACTTGCAGAAAACATGGATGTCGAAAGAAAATATGCCCAGTATTTTTATTTCAGCAAAGGAAAAACAAAACCTGGAAGACTTTAAAATGTTGCTTTATCAGAAAGTGAAAGAGGTACACATTAAACGATATCCGTATGATCATTTTTTGTATTGATCTGATTCAGCCAGTTTATTATTATTAATTGGCATCTGTGGCGCTATAGGGCGAAAAATATTATTTTTGTCAGGCTAAAAAACTATATAAATTATAATTTCACTTATAACACATGAAAAATATCTATTTTATTCAAATAATTATTCTATTTGCAATCTCTTTTCAATCCTGTTCTTCGTGTAATACGAATCATAAAAAAAATAATAAAGATTCTGCATTTGAAAAAGGCAAAGTTATTTCCAAGGTAGTTTGCAAAAAAAATATTACCCAAAGCTACGCGCTTTATATTCCTTTAAATTATTCTGAAGACAAGAAATCGCCTATAGTTTATGCCTTCGATTCTCATGGAAAAGGATTGCTTCCCGTTGAACTTTTTAAAGATGAGGCTGAAAAATATGGATATATCATTGTCGGCTCGAACAATTCCAAAAATGGAACGCCCTGGAATGTAACATCTGAAATATATGATACGCTTTATAACGATACTCATAACCGTTTCGCCATTGATGACAACAGGATATATACTGCGGGATTTTCAGGCGGCTCAAGGGTTGCAAGCACACTGGCTATTACAAAAGGAGGAATTAATTCAGTAATAGGATGTGGGGCGGGTTTTGGAACACAGGAACAACCGCAACAAAAATTCGGTTATTTCGGGATCGCCGGAAATGAAGATATGAATCTTACTGAAATGATCGCTCTTGACAGCGCTCTTGAAAAATCAGGTTATATACATTATCTTGAAATTTTTGACGGCAAGCATGAATGGCCTCCTAAATCAGTTGTGAGTGATGCTTTCCTGTGGCTTGAAATGAATACCATGAAAAACAAGCAAAAAACGGTGAACGATACCCTGATTAAAAATACATTTGGTCGTTGGAACAATGAATACAAAATACTTTCAGAAAGAGGGAAAAATTATGATGCCTTTATTTTGTGTGAGAAAATTATAAATTATTTTGACGGGCTTGCAGATGTTAGTTCATTAAAAACAGATCTTTCAAAACTTAAAACATCCCCTTCTGTAATTAAAGTTATAAACCACTTAAAAGAAATTGCGAAGAAAGAAACAGAACTTCAGTCTTACTTCATAAATGCTATGAATGTACAAACGGCTGAATGGTGGAAAATACAAATCGGAATTATCAATCAAAAAATAAAATCAATACAGGATAATGAAGAAAAATTAATGTACAAGCGAGTATTGAATTATTTGAGTCTTGCCGCATACATGAATGCCAGCGGCGCTTTGAATGCAGGGCAATATGATCAGGCTGCAAAATTTAATATCATCTATGCTCTTGTAGATCCTGAAAATCCTGAACATTCATATATTTCAGCAACTTTGTCAATGAAGAAAGGCGAGCAACTAGAAGCGATCGTTTCACTCAGAAATGCCGCCGAGCTTGGTTTTTCAGAGGCTGACAGGTTTGAGAGTGATACCGTAATGTCGCCGTTAAAACAAAATGAAAAATATTTTAAAATCCTTGAATCATTTAAAAATAATGCAAATAAAAAAGAATGACTTGACTTTTGCCTTAATGGTTTATTATAATTCCAAATCAAAGAATACCTGAAATATGATTATTTCATTTGATTTACTGCAACCCATGCCATAAGACCCATTCCGACAAGCATACAATTTTCATCCACGTCAAAAGTTGATGTATGGATATTAGAAACAATTCCTTTTTCTTCATTACTTGTGCCAAGCCGGTAAAAACATGAAGGAACTTTTTGTGAGAAGTATGCAAAATCCTCAGCGGTCATTCGCATTTCCTGGTCAATTACATTTTCTTTACCAAGAAATTCTATCGCAAGCTGTTTAACTTTATTTGTGAGCTCCTCATCATTTACCAATGTAGGATAGCCTTTTGAAATACGTACTTCGCAATCACCTTTCATTTTTTTTGCAATGCGTGAAGTTAGCGAATAAATAATTTCTTTAGCATTCACGCGCCATACCTCATCAAATGTGCGCAAAGTCCCTTCAATCTTAACTTCATCAGGGATAATATTGGTTTTTCCTTCGCCTGATATCTTCCCAAAAGCAAGCAGGGAAATTGAATCAGCAGGTTTATTCTTAATGAATTCCTTTTCCAGTTCCGATAGGACAGTTGTGGCAATGCTGATTGGATTTATGTATAGTTCGGGAGTTGCAGCATGCCCGCCCTTTCCTTTAATTGTAATAAAAATTTCGTCGGTCGAAGCCATGTATTTACCTGGTTTTAATCCAATCTTTCCTGATTCCAGTTGAGGAAGCACATGCTGCCCGAATACATTTTCTACTTTCGGGTTATTGAGTGCACCTTCATTTATCATGGCAAGAGCGCCACCGGGAAACATTTCTTCGGAAGGCTGGAAGAGAATTTTTATTGTTCCTTCAAATTCGCCTTTTAACTCATTAAGTATTTTTGCAGCGCCCAACACGCAGGACATGTGTACATCGTGCCCGCATGCATGCATGATACCTTTGTTTGTTGATTTATATTCTACATCGTTTTTCTCAGTAACAGGCAGGGCGTCCATATCGGCACGAAGCGCTATTGTTTTTCCTAAAGGATTTTTCCCTGTAAGAGTAGCAATAATTCCTGTTTTTGCAATACCTGATATGAAGGGGATGCCATATTCTTTTAATTTTATAGCAATGAATTCCGCAGTTTTAAATTCTTCAAAACTCAATTCGGGGAAGGAATGCAAATGTCGTCTTATAGAAATTACTTCATGTAAATAAGAGTTCGACAACGATTTTATTTTTTCCTTTAGTTCAATGTTCAGCATAATAAAATTTGCTTTTTAAAAATCAAGGCCCAGTGAAAGATAGAACACCCTGGGAAGCATTACTCCGTCTTCAACGCCCCATGCCCAGTCGGCTCTCACGAAATATCCAAGCAGCCTTGTGCGAAGCCCCAATCCGTAACCACCAACTATAGGTTCTTTTTGAGTAGTGAGGGTAACAGTAATTGGACCCTGGCTGATTACCTCAGTATATAATGCATTTTTATCAGAATAAGGATTAGGTCCTGTCCACGCAGTCCCAAGGTCTCCAAAACCAATTATTTGAAAATTATTAAAGAAATCAGATTTAAGAGGACGGTTAATTAAATAGCGGAAAATGGGAAAACGCAACTCGGAGTTTATTAATGCAAAGCTATTTCCGTTTCTTATATTTTGTTTGAATCCCCGCATATTGGTAGCCAGTGTTTGATATGCATAATTTTGATCTTTGGCAACATTAGTAAGTGTGTCAAATTTAGGAAACAACCAGTTATCTACACCTCCCATATAGTAAACGAGTTTTTGAGTACCAAAAGAAGTGCTTGCCGCAAAGCGATTAGCCCAGATGAAAGTCCTGCTTATTTTCTGGTAATTCCTAAAATCAAAGCCTAAAACGTACAACTGTTTTTGATTTGCATCAATTTGGTTGTATTCTTCAGCAAATAACTTCCATCGTGTACCATAATAAAGGTTCAATCCTTTTTCCCTGGTATTATCAAATGTCAGCTCACCTTTAATTCCCACCCATGTTTTAAATTCATTTGATTTTTTCAGGTTATTAATATCTGTAGCGAGATACACAGCCCTGTCGTTCCTGAGGAGAGCCGTCCCTTTCAATCCTATTATCTGGCTGAAAGGCCATTTAAGGACATAAAGAACTTCGTTTGAATTATGTTTAACAACTGCATTATCAAATGAATTTTGAAGTGATTGCCTGTGGAAAAGTAACTGCCTGTCTAACCTATGCAGTAAGTTCTCATAACTTAAAATATATTCTGTATTGGACAGATCAACAGAAAAACTCACTCCGCCGGTAATACGGTAATCTTCCAGCAAATCAGTTACCCCCACTTTAAACAAAGCATTGAAACCAGGGTTGAGATATATAGGGGCTTCGGTATTTGTGAATGGTTGATAGGTGTTGTTCAAATAGCTGAAATCAACCTGACTTACTAATTGGTCAAGTGAATATTCCACATCATAGTTTCTCTGTTTTGGTGTAACAAATTCCCGTTTTGCAATTACTAACAGCTTCGAAGTATCCGATTTTAATAAAAGAGAATCGTGCTTTGCTTTGGCGCTTTTTGGCGCTTCAAAAACATTGCTAAAGCTGTAATTATTAATATCTATTTTATTTTTTTGTTGAAGAGTATCTGTCGCATGTACCGAAGTAAGTTTTTTATGTTTAATTATGGAAGAAGTATCTGATGCGGAAAGCGGATTTTTCGAAATTATGATTTCTTTATTTTGCTTTACATTTTTTTCTTTAAGCAGATCCTCCATATAAGGGGAGTTCTTCAATACCATGTTTGTCAGGTTATCTGTTGGTGTCAATTCAGACATATAAATATTGTACTTTCCTTTTCTGTATATTATCTCGCTACATTTTCCGGTTTTAGGGCACACATCGTAATCCATAATATTCCGGGGATAATTTGTTTGCGGATACGATGTCATAAAATACCTGTAATGTGTAGTGGTGTCAACAAAACTTATAATACTGTCTAGTTTTGCTGTAAAACGGTTAATAATACCGTTCTGGTTACTCAGGTAGCTGATGTAATTATCATTTATCACCTGCGGGCTTGTTTCGTCTGCCAATGTAGAGTTTGTCAAACGTCTTAGAATTTTATTTTTATTGGAATAATCGTAAAGGAAAAGATCCTGTTTTGAGTAGGTTATAGTTATAGAATCTTTAGAAGGAGGTTTAATAGTATCGTTAATCCTGTTCGAACTGAAGATTATTTGTTTTGAATTATTTATAAAAACAGGATTTAGATCATCGTAAATATCCTTTGTAATCTGTTCGTAAGTGTGAGATCCAAGATTATAAACATAAATGTCGGTCTGTCCGTTTTGAACTCCCGACATAGCAAGAAGTTTTCCACTTTGTGAATAAGAAAAATCAAGTATTTTTTGAAAATCAAACAACCGTTGTTTTTCAAAATTCTTTTCTTCGGTATTGTAATAATATAGTAATATTTTTGATTTTTTTTCTGTAATTATTGCGAGCCTTTTACTGCCAGGATGCCATGCTAATATTGGTATAGAATAATCTGTTTTTTCATCAAGCTTATTACCGGCTTTCATCAGTCTTTTCCGTTTTTTCTTTTCAAAATTATAAAGCCATACTTTATATTTACCTATATGGTTGGTCACAAAAGCTGCGTATTTCCCATCAGGGCTTATTTTAATATGCTGAATTACTTTTCCCGGTTTATTGTTTTTAATAAGCTTTTCGGTTTCAGGCATGTTAAGTTGTTTATCAAAGGCGTAATATTTTTTATCATAATAATCCAGCCATTCCCGAGTAAAGGTTTTAAAAGAAACACCCAACACATAAAGGAATCCGCTTTCAACACTTTTGCTGATCTTAGTCATGTAAAGAATGTTGGAAATTTTATCTTCACCGTATTTTTCTGCTATATATTTCCATATAGAATGTCCTGCATTCACGGCATCGGTGCCGGTAAGCTGGTTGAATTTTTCGTAGCTTCCGGTTAGAATGCCATCTTTCACATAATTATCCAGTTCAACATCCCAGTCGTAAGACATATACGAAGCAAGTCCCTGTAAATACCAGCCCGGTAATGAAAGCAAAGTAGAGTTTTTTATCTTGGCCGTGATCTGTTCGCCATACATCAGTTCATTCAGTACAACCTGAGCGATTCCTGCCTTGATCTGCTGTTTCAGGTTTTCGTGATCGCCATTATAATAAATAAAAACCTTTGATCCGATGATATGAGTTATACCGCCGACATTATATTGCTCATCGCTAACTAACCCTATATTGCTAGCTTTAAGATCAGATAAACGGTTAAAAAGAATAAACTGGATTTTGTTCTCCAGGTTGTAATCTAATTTTTTTTCAATTAATGAAATATTTTCGTCAGCAAATTTTGCAGTAAATATTGCCAGTGATTTACCACACAGATAAAAATATGTGTCGAATTTATTGAAACGGTAAAACGTCCAGAAATTATCTGTGAATTGTACCCTGCTTTTCCCAAAAGAAAGCTGCGAACCATTATAGAACTGACCTTTGCTTTCATTGAAACAAAAAAAACCTGCAAAGATAAGTATAGATACCTTCAGTAATAAAACCCTATTTGTGTATTTTAAAATTATATTTTTCACGCCAGATAAAAAAACATTCCGTCTTTGCTAACAACGAACAATTTTTGTTGCTTTTTATTGTCTTGCTAAATTACTAATAATTTTTAATTTATATTTTCCAAAGATTTTTCCGATCCGCAGTATTCATAAAATTCTACTATTTTTGTAAATAGAGCGTTAACTGTATGATCGTATACAGATATAAATTTGTGAATTATTGGGTTTGGTTTTATTAATACATTTGCCTTTACAAATTATAAAACGATGATAACCATAAAAACTTTTGTTTTTAATCCTTTTCAGGTAAATATGTATTTATTATACGATGAAACAAAAGAATGTGTAATTGTTGACGCAGCCTGCATGAGCGATGATGAAGAAAGACGGATTGTGAAATTCATTTCTTCAAATAACCTTAAACCGGTGCATCTAATAAGCACTCATCCGCATATTGACCATGTTGCCGGAAATAAATTTATTTACGAGAACTATAAAATTCCCCTTACTGTTCATAAAGACTCTCTTCCTGTTTTGCGTGGAGTTAAAGGCTATGCCGCAGCTTTCGGACTTGATGATCTGGAATATGTTGATCCCGGAAATTTTATTAATGACGGCGATATAATTAAATTCGGCAATTCAGAATTAAAAACATTTTATACGCCGGGGCACGCTGATGGCAGTATTTGCTTATATTCCGAAAAAGATAATTTTATAATTGTTGGCGATGTGCTTTTTAATGGCGGCATAGGAAGAACGGACCTCCCGACAGGAAATTTCAACATACTTATAAAAAGCATCAAAACAAAATTGTTTGTATTACCTGAAAACACTGTGGTTTATCCGGGTCATGGTAATTCAACAACTATAGGATATGAAAAAGAGCACAACCCTTTTGTTTCTTAAAAATAAAAAAATATTACATAGCCGAAATAATTATGAAAAAAATAAATTTCACCATTTTAATTGTTTTCATCAGTGGTCTTTTGTTATTTAACTCATGTGCAAAAGACACAGAAAAGGGACCACTTTCACAAACCACTCAAGCGCCGGTTAATTCTGACGATGAAAGATACAAGCACGCTATTGAAGATGCTATGATTGCTGAGCCAGGTGAAATTTGTAATAAACTTATTGCAATTAACGATAGCAACACATACCTGACATGGAGCGGAACAGTAAACGATAAAAAAGTATTAGTAGTAACCTGGACAAAATATCCCGGGAGTTATCCTGAAGGCGCTACAATAACAACAAGTTGGGGTGAGGTTTGGGTAACTGTTGTTCCCGAGATTGAAGATTGGTTTAAAAATAATTATTCATCAGGATCAAATTATGTTTTTCGCGCCGAAGAATTACTTGGATTACCCAAAAATAAAGGATATACACACTTCGCCGAATTATGGGTAAACCCGGCTGATCTGTTCCGCCCTTCACCGGACAACGAAGTTACAGACAATGTGGCTCAACTCGATTTCCCTCCCAATGCAGACTCTACCTATAAAGTTTGGTTTAATAATAATATAATATATTCATACTATCCCATGCGTTTCCCTTGGACACGGCTCGGTTACACTTACGACTGGGGTAATTCAACATCGGAAATAGGATTATCTGAATTTGTAATTAAAAATAACTCTCAGGTTACCGTATTCAAAGTTTATGATAATGCAACCTTCTTTAACAATATATTTTCTTCGAAATAATAGATATCAAAAATTATCCGGCTTTTATTTAAAAAACTTTTAGACCGTTAAAAGGGTTGAATTTTTGGGCTTTCATAGAATGTGCAAATTTACCTGCACAAATAAAGTATAACTATATCTCGTTTAATCCCAGACCAAACTGTTTATCACTTCCTTCTCATCAATAAGGTTCATACATTTGAAATGTTCTTTGGGGCATTTTTTAAATCCCAGTTTTGAACATGGGCGACAGGAAAGATTTTTAACTTCTATGATTTTTGATTTATTTTCCGAGTCTTTTGCAAAATATGGATACATGCCGAAAGCAGGAACAGTATTTCCCCACACCGAAATCACAGGCTTGTTAAAAGCAGCAGCAATATGCATCAAACCCGTATCATTTGTTATTACTTGCTTCGACTCCTTTAAAATAAATGCAGACTGATTAAGCGAATATATACCACAGGCATTATACACATTGTCTCCGGCTATACTTTTAATAAGATCGCCAGTTTCGTGGTTCTCGTTTCCACCTAGTAATATAATAGGTTTGTCAATTTGTGTACATAAAGAAATTACTTTATTGTCGGGCATACGTTTGGTGCTATGCTTCCCGCCTATTACAAAAGCTATATATCCGTTGCGATGTGTTTCCGGAAGATCGGATAATTCAACTTCATCTTCTTTTGAAAGAAAATAATCCAGTCCCATACCATCGTTATGAACGCCCAAAGATTCAACGACTTTGAAATAACGGTCAACAATATGCTGATGATGCGGCATTAAATTTATCTTGGTCGCAACATAGAGCTCTTTTCGGATATTCAATTTTTTTAATGAATTAAACGGTCTTATTAATTGCAGAATAGTTGATGTTGAACGAATGCTGTTATGAAGATCTATTATATAATCGTAGCGCTCTTTTTTAAGTTCAGCGATAAGAGGCATTACACTTTTTTTTATAGTATGTATCTTATCTATATAAGGATTATTTTTCAAAATAGGAAGATGCGATTCTTTAGTAAGGTAATGTAGTTCCACATCTTCTACCTGTTTCTTTACACAGCGTATCACCGGTGAAGTAAGTACAATATCGCCTATAGAACTAAACCTGATTATGAGATATTTTTTCAAAGCAAATATTTTTTTACAAAAGTAAGAAATATCTTGTGAAAATTTAATCAGATTGTTTCTGCAATGTTAAATAATTCTTAAATTATCGTTAACGCATGGCTTCAGAAATTCTATAATTATACTAATTTTGTAACATGATACTAATAGACACTCACACTCATCTTAATCTTAAAGAATTTGATACTGATGTTCAGCAAGCTATTGACAGAGCTGTAAAAAATGATGTAAAATATTTTATCATTCCAAATATTGACAATACTACCACGGAGTCTGTATTAAAATTATGCTATAATAATAAGGGTGTATGTTTTCCCGCTATCGGACTTCATCCAGAGTCGGTAAAGCAGAATTATCAATGTGAACTTGTGATTATAAAAAACTGGCTGAAAAAAGAAAAATTTATAGCTATTGGAGAAGTTGGTATTGATCTTTACTGGGATAAAACTTTTTTAAAAGAACAAATTGAAGCTTTTAAATACCAACTTCTTCTTGCGAAAGAGTTCGATCTTCCTGTTATAATTCATAGCAGGAATTCTCTAAATGAAATAATCCAGATTTTAAATGATGAAAGCTTTAGCGGAATAAAAGCAGTTTTTCATTGTTTTCCTGGAAGCGTACAGCAAGCAGAAACACTTATAAAAAGAGGCTTTAAGCTGGGAATAGGAGGAGTAGTTACTTATAAAAACTCAGGAATGGCAAAAGTTGTTAAAGAGTTTGGGCTTGAAAATATAATTCTTGAAACAGATGCGCCATATTTACCACCGGTACCTTATCGCGGACAAAGGAACGAAAGCGCATATATTGCTGATATTGCAAAATTCATCGCAGAGCTTTTACAATGCGATATTTCCAGAGTAGCCGACAGTACTACAAAAAATGCAATAGAATTATTTAAAATCCCTGCATAGTTTAATTTAACT
>CAINEZ010000467.1 GCA_903847905.1 uncultured Bacteroidota bacterium | reverse complement strand
TTTTTGTTTTTTAGAGATTACAAAATTAAGCAAGTTATCATTTATAATGCTACCTCCCCCTTCCTTTGCTTCGTTCCGCTACGCTCCACTTCGCAAAGGAAGGGGGAGGTTTCTCCATTAACAACGTGGTGAAACTTTACACATTATAATTAAATAAGAATTTTCCTGCCGTATCTGTAAGCGCCGGTTTTACTATATGTACTTCCATTAAAGTTGTATCAAGCAAAACAATAGAATCGTTTGCGATATGACTGCCGCCACATAGTGGATTAGCTGACAGTGTTCCGCTTAACGTATAAGCATTGGGTACTATTAATTCTTCGATTATTTCAGGATATTTTACGCTATCCACCATTGTAAGTATAGCCCGTGCATTGCTGTTTACCATTGTATTCGATGTGGCTATATTTTCGATTGTCTGTTTTTGCGATGAGGTTAAATCGAATACTGTATTTCCTGCTATGGAAAGGTCTGCCAATAAATTATAAAGGTTGTAAAAATTTAAATCTTCGGTAGTTTGTTTCGGCAGTTGAGCAAGCAATGTTTTGGCGCTTGTGTCTTGACCGTTCTGTAAATATGCCTGTACCAACAAATTTTTAGAATCCTTATCGGTTTGAGTATCAAGGAATGAGATCATATCACTAATTGCATTACCGGTGGTATCGTCCATGTATATACGTGTCAGTTCGGCTATTGCCAGAGAACGTTGTTTACTGATGGTTGCAATTTGTTTTTCCAGAGTGTCTCTTGCTGAAACACCTATCTGCGCGCTATCAATCCGGTTTTTTATTTCAGTTAGAAGCGAAATAGTATTTAGTTTGTTGTAAACTTTCGTAGTTAAAGGTGAATTAGGGACAAACACTTCCCCAATTTGTTCGGAAGTAAGAGTGTCTGTACGACTTAATGTAGCTAACATTACGGTATCTGTAAGGTAAGGCGTTGCAGCCATTAAAACTTTTTCCAATTCTGCCGAACTTGTGTCTGAAAAAACTTTGTTGAGTAAATTCTGGGTGCTCCCGCCGTCAAACATAGCGTTTAAAGTTATTAACTGTGTATTGCTGTTATCAATTACCGCTAATAATTGCGTCTGTGTGTTTCCTGTATTAAGCTTTGAAGGGCAAGCTGAACTTGAATATGCATATCCGCAATCATACGGAGTTACTATAATAGGCGTATAGCATTGAGGCATAGTAGCATCGTAACTATGGTAATTATAAATAAACTGAGTAACTCCGCTGTTTGCCATTATATCATCAAAATCACCAATACAGGGATGGCTGAAGATATTGCCGGCGGGAGACGTAATACTTCCGCAGGAACCCTGGTTAAGCGCTATTGCGCCGGAGGTTATGCCGATATCCGTGTAACTAATATCGTTTATAAATTTATTGCATTTTATCTGCAATCCGCTATTATCACCGCTTGCCAGTGTACCTACCACCAAATCGTGGTATGTATTATTGTAGAGTTCTTTTATAGTAGTGCCCGATTTCCATACGAGCGAACCATAAGCACCATTGTGGGTGCTGTAAAATTCGTTTTCCTGCACATCAAATGTAGTGGTGTTTTCAAGGTATAAGCCATAACCTTTATATGTTTCATATAAGGGGACTGTACCGCCTGTAAACGTTGTGGATAAAGTGGTAACTACTTCGGTTGCACCTACATCAAAGGTGTTTGATGTTACCGAATAATTGTAAATTCCGCTGAGATAAATACCTCTGTTGTTATTAAGGAATTTGCTGTCGTTAACACTTATACGGTTTAATGAGTTTATGTTTTGTGAGTATATACCGTAATAAAGACCTTCGAAGGTGTTCTGCTGATAGTTTGAGCATGGCACCGTACTGTAAGTACACAGGTGGTTTACGGTAAATCCGGCATCCATGCTTTTAATACCAATTCCTCTTTCGGTAACCATATAATTTTGCGGATCAAGGTTTTGAAATGTATTGGCAAAAAAATTCACACCCTGCACACCACATAAAGTAACGAATGCTTCTGGTTTTACGCTTGGGTCGTTTAACAAGCCATCGGTTTTAAATATGCAGTTTGCAAAGTAACACGCGTTAGGTATTTGCTGCGATGTGTTGTTCGGATTAAAATTAGTGTATGTTTCAATGTTAACATCTACTTTACAGTTTTTGAATGTAGCGCCTCTGGCAAAAATAATACCGCCACCGCCAATGCCGGTAGTAACAGGGTCTATTACATATTTATGTGCAGGAGCATTAATGCCGATAAGTGCATTTTCTATAATTCCGCCATTAATGACTTCTACATATCCCTGATTTGATTTAGGGTATTGGCTTTTGCTTGGGTCGCCTTGTACTTCAATGCCTTGCCAGAAAACAGATTGCTCACAATCATCAACTGAAGTAAAAACAGAATTATCTAATACAAGTTTAGCTCCTGGTTTTACAATTACTTTTTTATTATTATTGAATTTAAATTTTAAGTTTTTTATAATTATTTCTTTACCGGAAGGGATTTCTACATCTTCGTTTATCTGTATCACTCCATTATTATCATGGAATGGATTATTTTCTGTGCCAGGTGACCATGTCCATGTAGATGGATTTTGGTTAAAAACTGACAGTGATGGCCATGTACTGTAATAAATATGATCAATGCAACACTGATTATCTATTGTTTCATAGTATGCCGCATAATCGCTGCCATCTATCTGGTCAGCAAAGAGAAGTGTTTTCGAATCACCATTGTAAGTTCCACCTAATAAATAATCATGAGAAAAATATAAATTGTTGATCTCTTCAGAAAACAAATCAGCCTCCCAATTTGAAGGGTTAGGGTTATCCGGATATTTGAGGCGTGAAACACCACCTACAGTTTCACCATCATTTGAATATAAATAATATAAATTATTATCACGGCCTAATTCTATTTCAGAATATTGAAAATCGGAAGGATTAGATACATAGCTTAAATTAGAGTACTCCCCACTGTTTACGTTAAAATAATACAATTCCTCTTGTCCCTTATAAGTAACATATAAATAATTACCATCAGGTGAAAATTCCAAGCCTTTGACTAATTCTTTAAAATATGGATCTGTTGTGGCACCATTTTTTGGCAAATGTTTGTTCCATTTGCTTTGTACCGTTAAATTAACATAATTTAATTTAATAAAATCCACCTCAGCATCACTAGAATTTATTGCGCCAAGACATGTACCCATAGCTACATAATAATAATCGTCATCGTTAGATTTTATTACTTCCATTTCTGATGAATATTGAAATGTATTCAGGTCATCATCATATCCATCTTCGGGACTTAATATAATATAATCTTTCATGTTAGCAAAATCTATAACACCCGCATCGTTTATTGGGAAAATATTAAATCCATCAAAAAAACGTACGAATAACAAATAATTGTTGTAATCTTCTCTGTATTCGGAAATAGCAAGATTTCTATTTGATTCATTGAAACAGCCTGTCGGTACAGAGAAATAATTAGATAGCGCTATGGGATCTGATAATATAATTTTATCCTCATCAATATATTTCAATGTTCTGTAAAATATTTCAGTAGAATTACCGGTAGCATTAGATTTAAAGAAAGAATAAATAAGCCCGTATTTATAACATTCATTTTTTATTGGAAAAACAATAATTTCAGGGTCTAAAGCAACATGATTAACTTCTACCGAAAACCGGTTCATGGTTGAACCATCAAAAAGGTCGCCTATTACCGAGGGAAATAGATTGGCGCTGGGATCAACAACTCCGTCAAGCAAATATGAATACATGTCATTTGAGTATGCATAACCATTTTCATCCAACTTTAGAAATGCCTCGCCATTTTTATTGTAAATATTATTATCCACAATAAAAAACAGCAAGTTCCCATCCTTATCATGCACCACATTTTGTGCAAACATGGGGTGTTGACCGAGATATTTTTCGTTCATGGAAATATTTGAGTTTTGTAAATCAGCTTCAACGTGTGGGCGTCCTTGCACTCCAAATGCATAAAATGTATGCTTTGGCAATTCAGATATAATCGAATTACTCGGATTGCTGAAATTGATAACTTTGCAACCTTCATATTGATTAACACTGTTAATTCCAGAAAATGGAAGCATCATGCTCTGATTCTGAGCGGAAACCTGAATGCAGAAAATTATGGATGCAAAAAGCAACAATGTGCTTTTCAGAAATGTATTTGTTTTCATAAACGATTATTTTTGAATTATAATTTTTTTCACAGCATTTATGTTTTTACTTGAGAGATGCACAAAATATAAACCCTCAGAAACATCAGGCAGTTCAATATGCTCGGTATTTAATTGGTCAAACAAACCTTTTTTTGAATAAACTATTCTTCCGTTTAAATCACTAACATTTATAGAAACATTTGAGTACGCTTTATCCAACTGAATTGTAAAAACACCATTATTTGGATTAGGAAAGACATTGCACGCTGCATTTGGCCTGATTATTTGCTGAAACCCTGACATTCCTGCAGAATTTGTTTTTACCAAATACACATCATATCCATTACCATAACTATTTGTATTTCCTGAAATAATATAACCATTATCTGATGTTTGTTTGACGCATCCTCCCCACTCATCACCGGATTTTCCAAATGTTCTTGTCCATAGTGTGTCACCATTATTATCTGTTTTTATTAAATACATATCTTGATTTCCTGCTCCGAAGCTTTCAGTATAACCAGTGATAATATAGCCATTATCGTTGGTTGGTGAGAACATACCACCGTAATCATTACCTATTCCTCCATAGGTTTTCATCCATATTTCATCACCATTATAATTAAACTTGCCTAAAAAAATATCATTTCCACCTGCACCATAACTTTTGGTTGTGCCGCTAATAATAATACCCCCCCCAGCATTATAAACCTGAAATGCTCCATCATAATCATTACCTCCGTAGGTTTTTGTCCATAATGTGTCTCCAAAAGCGTTCGTTTTTATAAAATAGCAATCTGTAGAACTGATGTTGCCAGGAATAAGCGTTACGCCAGCAATAAAAAAACCGCTATCATTTGTTTGAATAATAGAAACTCCTGTATTTGAAATGTTTTTTTCATATGTCTTTGTCCAAAGTGTATCTCCATTTTCATCTGTTTTAATGGCATATACACTACAAAAACCTGATGTAAAACTCATAGTACTTCCGACAACCAAATATCCACTATCTGAAGTTTGAATTACATCGTACGCTTGATCATCTAAATTACCTCCATAAGTCTTTGTCCATATAGTATCCCCATTTTGATTCACTTTGAGCAGATAAACATCACTGTTACCAGCCCCATAGCTGGTAGTGGATCCGGCTATAATATAATTATTGTCATTTGTAGCTTTCATCGCATTTGGCTGTTCTTCACCTGTTCCTCCGATAGTTTTAGTCCAAACCGTATCTCCCAATTCATTGGTTCTAACAAGAAAGATATCTCTTAATCCAGCGCCGTAGGTTTCAGTAATTGCAGCAACCATATAACCTCCGTCATCGGTCTGCAATACTCTGCAACCATAATCATCTGCAATACCTCCATAATGCTTCTGAAACATAATTTGTGCAGTTGCCACCTGTGTTACCAGAAAAAGAAGTATAAGAAATACGATTTTGGTTTTCATAATTTTGTAGATTTGTTGGTGCAATTTACGAATTTTTATTTTGCATTTTTCAATTTACATTTTCATTTATTATTATCCACAATAAAAAACAGCAGATTTCCATTTGCATCATGAACTATATTCTGTGCAAACATGGGGTGCTGGCCGAGATATTCTTCATCCATGTAGATGTCGGAGTTTTCTAAATTACCCTCAATATGAGGATTTCCGTTAGGTGTTCCATTGTTATATGTAAACTCATGAAAAGGTAAAGTCGTTATGACTGGATTATTAGCTTCCGTGAAGTTAATAATCTGTGCGTTAGCAGGAACTGGGAGTAACATGCTTTGTGATTGAGCAAATAAAATACCCAGCGGCATCAACAATAATATGGTATTAAGTACTATAAAATTCAATTTATTTTTCATTTCTTTGTTTTTAGCGTTAAATAATCACAACTCTTTTTATAAGAGTAATCGGACCAATAAAAATTCTCACGAAATATAATCCTGAATTATAACCTGACATATCAATTTGCGTTGAATTAGAATAAGTCAAATCACATTCATTTGAAAAAATAATGCTCCCTGTTATATCTAAAATTTCAATAATGGCAGATTTTTCAAATGAATTATTTATGTTTATATTGAAAATTCCATTGCTTGGATTTGGATACAATATACAACTTGCATTAGAAGTAAATAGTTGCTCAAAGCCTGCAATTCCGTTTAAATCAGTCTTTACTATATAAACATCATAATTGCTTCCGAAGCTTTTTGTATATCCAGCCAGAATATATCCCCCATCATTGGTTTGTTGGGTAAAACAACCCCAATCATCTCCTATCCCCCCAAATGTTTTTGTCCATAATGTATCACCATCTGAATTTGTTTTCACTAAATAAAAATCTTGACCGCCTGCACCATAACTTGAGGTTGAACATGAAATTATAAATCCATTATCATTACATAATTTAATATTACCTCCTGATTCATCTCCAAGGCCTCCTATGGTTTTAGACCAAATTTCACTTCCATTTGTATTAATTTTAATAAGCAAAATATCCGTTCCTCCTGAACCATAACTTTCAGTAGCACCCATTATTAAATAATTATTATCATGCGTTTTAGCCAATGAAGAACCCCAGTCGTTATTTGAGCCACCATACGTTTTTGTCCATAATGTATCCCCTACGTTGTTTGTTTTTATAATATAGCAATCTTTGCTATTTAGGACACTTGTATTAAAGGTAGTTCCAATGATTAAATATCCGTTGTCATTTGTCTGCATAATCTCTGATCCTATGTTGCTTTCATCCTTTTCATAAAATTTTACCCATAATTCATTTCCATTATTATCCGTTCTAACAATATAAATTGCACTAACCCCAGTGCCAAAACTCATTGTTTCACCAATTACAGCATACCCATTATCATTCGTTTGAATTACATCAAAACCTATATCTGAGTTCGCTCCGCCAAAAGCCTTAGTCCATAATGTATCTCCAATTGAGTCTGTCTTAATAAGATACACGTCACCTGACCCTGCACCAAAACTCATCGTATAACCAGCAATAATATAACCGCCATCAATGGTTTGTTTTATGGAATACCCCTCATCATCCCCAGTACCTCCATATGCCTTAGTCCAAAGCGTATCGCCGTATTCATTGGTTCTTATCAAGTACACATCTCTTCCACCAGCCCCGTAACTTTCGGTAGTGCCAACAACAATATAACCACCATCGGTTGTTTGTAGCACACTGCTTCCACCATCGTTTTCTGTTCCGCCATAGTGCCGTTGAAACATAATTTGCGCAACAGCTAATTGTGTTGCCGGAAAGAGAAAAAATAGTAATAGGATTTTTGTTTTCATTATTTTGGGTTTCGTGATTGTAATATACAAATTTTTAATTTACAATATTATTTCTTCTCAATACCTGTATAAATATTATTATCCACAATAAAAAACAGCAGATTCCCATTTGCATCATGAACAACATTTTGCGCATACATGGGGTGCTGGCCGAGATACATTGTATTCATAGCAGCTTTTACATCATCATATGCTAATTGTTGCTCATCATGTGGATTAATAGGAGTGAGAAGCCCATCATGATAAAATACATGAGATGGCAAGCTTGATATTACAGGATTACCTGGATTAACGAAATTAATTAAAGTTGAATTATTATTACCAGGTATAGGAAGCAGCATAGATTGATTTTGTGACATTATTTTTAACTGTGTGGTTAAACATAAAATTATCACCGCAGTTTGCTGTATTATTTTATAATTTTTCATGGTTTTATATTTTGGGTTAATAAATTATGACCTTTTCTGTAATGTTTATATTGCTTCCAATAATTTTGACGAAATATATTCCTTTAGAAACGTCTGCCAAATCAATTTGTTCTGAAACTGTATTGTTCATTGGTTTGCTGTAAACAGTCTGTCCGATTTGATTGATTATTTCCACAGATATATCTTTATTATCAACATTCTTTATTTGAATTGTAAATATTCCACTACAGGGATTAGGAAATAAATTAAAATTTGTTTGAGTACTGAAACTATTTTCAAATCCTGCGTAACCATTTTCATCAGTCTTAATTAAAAAGACATCTAAATAGTTTCCGAAACTGGTTGTACTCCCTGAAATAATATAACCATTATCATTGGTTTGTTGAACAGCCCCACCACCATCATCTCCTGTACCCCCAAAAGTTTTAGTCCATAAAGTATCTCCATTTTCATCGGTCTTTATTAAATAAACATCATATCCTCCTGAACCAAAACTTTTCGTTGAACCTGAAATAATATAACCATTATCATTGGTTTGTTGAACAGAATTACCCCAATCATCATTAGTGCCACCATAGGTTTTTGACCATATAATATTTCCATTTATGTCCGTCTTTATTAGAAGTGCATCTATCCCTCCTGAACTATTATTTGTTGTGTTTCCAACAATAATATATCCATTATCGTTAGTCTGTTGAATGGCTTGCGCATCATAATTATAAATCATTTCGCCAAAAGTTTTTGTCCAAATAGTATCTCCATTTTCATCAGTCTTGATAAAGTAAATTGCGTTTTTTTCACTATCGCCATTATTATATGTTGAACCAACTATTACATATCCGTTATCATTGGTTTGTCGAACTGATGCTCCGCTATTAAAATTCCTTTCACCAAAAGTTTTCGTCCATATAGTATCTCCGTTTTCATCGGTCTTTATTAAATAAATATCCGCAATGTTATTACCAAAGCTTAAAGTACCGCCAACAATAATAAAACCGTTATCATTGGTTTGTTGGACCGACCACCCATCCTCATCTTGTGCACCCCCAAAAGTTTTAGTCCATAAAGTATCTCCATTTTCATCGGTCTTTATTAAATAAACATCATATCCTCCTGAACCAAAACTTGCAGTAGAGCCGGTAATTATATATCCATTGTCATTAGTTTTTTGAATTGCGTGACCTTCATCATCACCTAATCCACCATAGGTTTTTGACCACAATGTATCGCCATATTCGTTGGTTTTTATTATAAAGACATCCCTTCCACCTGCTCCATAACTTTTGGTAAGTCCAGCTACAATATAACCCCCATCGGCTGTTTGCAACACACTACTACCTGCGTCAATTTCAATGCCGCCATAGTGGTGCTGAAATGTGATTTGCGCAACCGCTAACTGAGTTATGAGAAGAAGAAGTATAAACAATAAGCTTTTAGTTTTCATGTTTTTTAGATTTGTTGATGCAATATACATATTTTTGATTTTCGTTTTACAATAAAATCAGTTCTTAATTTTTATTGTAAATATTATTATCCACAATAAAAAACAGTAGGTTTCCATCAGCATCATGTACTACATTTTGCCCAAACATTGGATGCTGGCCGAGATACATTTCATTCATTGAAGGATTAGCCTGTGATAAATCGTATTCATCATGTGGGTGTCCTTGGGCTGCTCCAACATAAAATATATGCTGGGGTAATTCTGTTATTACGGCATCACTTGGGTTAGTGAAATTTATAACTTTATTTCCTTCGTATTGATTACCACTGTTAATTCCGGAAAATGGAAGCATCATACTTTGATTTTGAGCAGAAACCTGAATACAGAAAATTGTGAATGCAAAAAGCAACAATGTGCTATTAAAAAAAGTATTTGTTTTCATAAGTAATTATTTTTTAATTATAATTTTTTTCAATGCGTTCATATTTTTATTTGAGAGGTGTAAAAAATATAAACCGTCAGAAACATCAGGCAGTTCAATCCGTCCGATGTTTAATTGATCAAATAAACCTTTTTTTGAATACACTATTCTTCCGTTTATATCATGAACATTTATAGAAACATTTGAGTACACTTTATCCAACTTAATGGTAAATGCACCATTATTTGGATTAGGAAAGACACTACATACTGCATTTTGCCTTATGATCTGCTGAAAACCTACTGCACCAGTGGAATTGGTTTTAATCAGATACACATCATAAGCATTACCAAAACTGTTGGTATTACCTGAAATAATATATCCATTATCCATTGTTTGTTTGACACATCCTCCCCACTCATCACCAGTTTTCCCAAATGTTCTTGTCCATAGCGTGTCGCCATTATTATCTGTTTTTATCAAATATACATCTTGGTTTCCCGCTCCGAAGCTTTTAGTATAACCAGTAATGATATAGCCATTGTCATTTGTTGGCGCAAACATGCCGCCATAGTCATCATTTACTCCTCCATAGGTTTTCATCCATATTTCATTACCACTGGAATTAAACATGCTTAAAAAAATATCGTTACCGCCAGCGCCAAAGCTCTTGGTTGTTCCGGAAACAATAATATTACCTGCACTTGTTTCAATAGCTAAAAAAGCTCCATCATAGTTTGAACCTCCATAGGTTTTAGTCCAAATGGTATCTCCTGATATATCTGTTCTAATAAAATAACAGTCTGATGTGTTATTTTGTCTAGGCAGCAATGTCTGTCCAACAATAAAGAAACCACCATCAGTCAATTGGATTACAGAAGAACCAGCGTTGGCATTTTTCTTTTCGTATGTTTTCGTCCAAAGTGAATCTCCATTTGCATTTGTTTTAATTGCATATACGCTACTAAAACCTGATGTATAACTCATAGTCCCTCCAATAACAATAAATCCATTATCTGAAGTTTGAATTACATCGTATGCCTGATCATCTAAATTACCACCATATGTCTTTGTCCAAATAGTATCCCCATTTTGATCCACTTTGAGCAAATATACATCACTATTGCCGGCTCCAAAACTGGTGGTTGAGCCGGCAATAATATAGTTATTATCATTTGTGGATTTCATTGCATTTGGCTGCTCATCGCCTGTTCCTCCGATAGTTTTTGTCCAAATTGTATCTCCAAATTCATTAGTTCGAATAAGAAAAATATCTCTCAATCCAGCACCGTAGCTTTCAGTGATTGCAGCAATAAGATAACCACCATCGCTTATTTGTTGTAAAGTTTCACCACGTTGTTAATGGTAAAAACTTCCCCCTTCCTTTGCGAAGTGGAGCGTAGCGGAACGAAGCAAAGGAAGGGGGAAGTCGCCCATTAAATGATAACTTGCTTAATTTTGTAATCTCTAAAAAAACA
>CAINEZ010000466.1 GCA_903847905.1 uncultured Bacteroidota bacterium | reverse complement strand
TTGTTTTTTTAGAGATTACAAAATTAAGCAAGTTATCATTTAATGGGCGACTTCCCCCTTCCTTTGCTTCGTTCCGCTACGCTCCACTTCGCAAAGGAAGGGGGAAGTTTTTACCATTAACAACGTGGTGAAACTTTACAAGTAGCCCTTATTCCATTTGCATAAAAACCTTCAATTAAAACGCTGCCTTTTTTATTTTTCAGATTTGCAGATAAATCTTCTTTTGTTTTAATAGGTTTCTTGTCGATTGCAGTAATAATAAAACCTTCACGAATACCAGCGCTTTTGAATAAACCGGCATCAAGTCTTGTAATTTTTAACCCGTATTTTATTCCAAGATTTTGCATATCATCATTTGTTATATTTTCAAAGGTAGCCCCAAGCAAGGAAATGTCAGTAACATCCTCTTTTTTTAGCAAGTCTGTTCCGCCGCTGTTGTTTTTTAGAGTTACAATAGCTTCTTTTTCTGTTTCATCGCGAATGTATGAAATCACAACTTTGTCCCCTGGCCTGTGTGTAATTATTGCTTCCTGTAATTCAGAAGTACTATTAACATCAGAGTTGTCAATTTTTGTAATTACATCTCCGGTTTTTATTCCGGCATCGCTTGCACCACCATTTTCCAGGACAGATGTTACATATAACCCTTTAATTTTTGCTAATCCTTTTTCTTTGGCAAGTTTGCTATCGATCTCATCAAAAGAAACACCGAGATTAGCTTTTTGCACTATTCCATATTGCAAAAAATCATTAACAACTTTTTTTACAATATTAACAGGTATAGCAAAAGAATATCCAAGGTATGAGCCGGTATTTGAAGCAATTGCTGCATTAATTCCTATTAGCTGTCCGTTAGTATTTACCAGTGCGCCTCCGCTATTACCGGGATTTACAACGGCATCAGTTTGTAAAAAAGATTCAATCACTGAATTTCTTCCCAGAATATTCAGGTTTCTGGCTTTTGCACTTATGATACCTGCAGTAACTGTTGAAGTAAGATTAAAAGGATTCCCGACTGCAAGCACCCATTCGCCTACTTTCACACTGTCGGAATTTCCGTATGAAAGAAAAGGAAGCTCTTTTTCATCAATTTTAATCAAAGCGAGATCGGTGCCAGGATCAGTTCCAATAACCTTTGCTTCGTAAATTCTTTTATCATTCAATGTTACTTCAATACTGGAGGCATCTTCTACAACATGGTTGTTTGTAACAATATAACCGTCATCCGAAATAATTACTCCCGAGCCCGATGCTTGTATAGGTTCTGATTTGTACTGATAATTAGGATTGCCAAACATTCCCCATGGGTCCCATAATCCGCCGAAAAAGTCATCATAAACAGAACTCTTCTGTTCGTATTTTGTCATTATATGAACTACTGCATGAACAGATAATGATGCAGCATAAGTAAAATCAATATTTCCTGCCGACGAAACGTTAGCAGAGGAATAGGATGCGTACTGTGCAGGAATTTCAGGTTGTACAGTTACTCTTTTATGGTTAGCTGTATTATCAATCACTCCAGATATTCCTGTTGCAGATAATCCGCCTGCAAAGACCACAAATAAAGTGGTTAGAATTTTTTTTGTATTCATAATTATAGATTTAAAATTAAGAACGGATTTCTTATCAATTTTTATGCCTTATATCTAAATTGTCAGGTGAAAGAATTCTTTTGTCTTTATAAATATTTTCTTGAACGGCTTTCATTTTACAATATTGTTATTATGTTGTTAAAAAGTGTTAAGTAAATTTACAGCAGAATGACATGTGTTTTACTTACTTTTGCATTTTAAATGAAAGCAAAAACAACTTTATGTTATACTAAAAACGGGATAAATTTCCGCATTTTATGAATACAAAAAGGTATAGTGGTATAAGGTATAAAGACATAAGAGAGTAGTTATACCCTATACCTTTATACCATTTACCTGAAACCCAAATGTAATGTAGCAATTTACACCGTGCAAAATATAACTTGTCATTTATAATATTTATTATTCATCATGAAGAAACCAAAAAATAGATTTGCATACATGTTGGTTGGCATGTTCATTGGCATTCTCATTGCTTTCAGCATTTTTTGGTGGCAGGGAAATAATATTGTAGAATGGGGATTCTTTAATAAATTAAAACTACACCTTAGTAATATTTTCAGTATAAAAAAAGATGATAATGATATTACGGTCATCAATGAAAAATCATTAAAACAAAATAAAATTAAGGTAAAACAAGACATTCAGAACTCTGAGTTGAAAAATGATTCAGCTTATTACGATTCCACCAATATCAACTTTTATGATCCCAATGCTCTCGATGAATTTCTTGCAAAATATAATGGTCAGCTTCCCGATTCTTTGGTTTTGGATTCCATACTTAAAAGCCAGAATAATATTGACATAAATTCATATAATTCGGCAAGTAACATAGAGGTAAAAGAAGACCGGCTGATATATATGAAATCGTTCACTGTTCCCGGAATAGATTTGTTTTTAGGTGACAATCAGGGCATACTTGATTCTCTTCTTACGGATAGCAAAAGTCTTATTCAGAAAAAATCAAAAAATATATTACAGGTAGAATTCTGGAAATCTCCTATCAATTATAAGGGATACAAAACCTGTAAAAATAAACTTGTGATATTTGGCGTTGATCAGTTTGATATGATTTCTTTCAAAATGCTGAATAAAATTCTTTATATGAAATATATGTCCAATTTTTTCCAGATAGACAAGACCTATGATTTTAAATCTCTAAATCCTATCAGCAACCCACAATTACTTAGCCAACTCAGCAGCAAATGATTATCCGTTTCAGTAAATATCATGGTACAGGAAATGACTTTATAATGGTTGACAACCGAAGTTCTGTGTTAAGAAATTCGGAAAACTCAATTGACCTTATTGCTCATTTATGTCACAGAAAATTTGGCATTGGCGCTGACGGACTAATTCTTGTAAACACATGTCATAGTGCCGATTTTGAAATGGTCTTTTTCAATTCGGATGGCAGGGAAGGATCAATGTGCGGTAATGGTGGCAGGTGTTGTGTGGCTTTTGCAAACAGCATTGGACTTATTAAAGATAAAACTTTTTTTAAAACAATTGATGGGTTGCATGAAGCCATAATTTTGAAAAAAGAAATTAATACCACTTATGTAAGCCTTAGAATGCAGGATGTTAAAGACATTAAAAAATATAATGAAAACTTCAGTATTAATACAGGTTCGCCTCATTATGTTTGTTTTACTGAAAATGTAGCAAAACTTGATGTTTGCAAAAAAGGGCGGGAAATAAGGTATAGCAGCATATTTGAAAAAGAAGGTGTAAATGTGGATTTTGCAGAG
>CAINEZ010000465.1 GCA_903847905.1 uncultured Bacteroidota bacterium | reverse complement strand
TTGTTTTTTTAGAGATTACAAAATTAAGCAAGTTATCATTTAATGGGCGACTTCCCCCTTCCTTTGCTTCGTTCCGCTACGCTCCACTTCGCAAAGGAAGGGGGAAGTTTTTACCATTAACAACGTGGTGAAACTTTACAATAACTGAATCAACATCAAAATCGCAATATATGAGGGCGAGGCAAAAAGTAAAAGAAATTTTAATAACAATGTCAGATGAAAGATAAACTTGAAAAATATGTATCAGAAAACAAGCTCTTGTTCGATGATCAGGAACCTGGCGACGAACTATGGAACAAAATAGTTTCCGGTATAGATAAACCGAAGTTCAGGAAGATTAACCGGACAGGGTTTGTATGGAAGACTGCTGCTGTGTTTGCAATTTTCGTTGCTTCTTATTTTTTCCATGATTTTATTCAACAGAAAAATAGAAATTTCGCAAAATATGCAAATAATAAAAGAGAAACCATTTTCATAAAAAGAAAAGTGAATAAAGTTTTGGAGAAAAAAATTGAACAGCCTGCATATACAGCATCTGTAAACACAGTAAAATCGAAAAATATTAATGTCCGAAAAAATGATGACGCTTTTTCCGACAACAATGAACTTACTGAAGTGAAAGCATATTATTGTACAAAGATCAGCGAAAGAGAAAATGAAATATATAAATATACCGCGTATAACCCGGATATAAAAAAACAGATCGGGATCGAATTTTTTCAAATGGACAGTATTTACAACAGTTTACGAAGAGACCTTAAAGACAATATCGATAATAAAGAAGTAGTTGAAGCAATGATACAAAATTACCGTATCAGGCTGAATATATTAGAAAACATGTTGCAGCAACTAAAAGGAAAAGAATCAACCAAAACTAAAAAACCACATTATGAAATATAGCTTATATAATATCCCGATATTGATGTTATTGCTGATCCTGCCATTTAAAGGCAATTCGCAGGTTTTCGAAAAGCAGAAGAACATTACAAGATCATTTGCTGTAAATAAAGATTGTAATATACAGCTCAATAATAAATATGGCGACATCCACATTTTGCCGTGGGATAAGGATTCTGCAAGTTTCAGCATTAATATAAAAGTTACCGATAAAAAAGAAACTGATGCTGATAAAATTTTAAACTCCATAGATGTTGAATTTACAAGCACACCATATTATCTGGCTGTAAAAACAGTTTTTCGCGACAGCAAGAATACAGTAATGTCAGATATTGCGGATTATGCTAACAGCCTTTTTAATATCGGGAAAAATGTTGAAATAAACTATATAATGAATGTTCCAAAAACATCTTCATTGAAAATAGAAAATAAATACGGGAACATTTACACCACAAATCATTCGGGCAATGTTCAGTTTATACTGTCAAATGGCGACCTCAAAGCTAATGACCTTACAGGTGATACAAAGATAGATTTGTCTTTTGGAAATGGCGTGGTAAATACTATTAAAGATGGCAAACTCAATATCGGCTATTCTGATTTCGAAATAAAAAATGCAGGGAAACTTATTGTTGAAGATAAATCTGCAAACATAAGCATAGCTAAAGTTGACAATATTGATATTGATTCAAAGCGTGGTAAATATTATATTGATACAGTTGGAACTATTACAGGACAAACGGATTTTTCGTACATCAATGCATATTACCTGAAAGGAAGTGTTTTTCTTAAATCGTTTTATGGCGACATAAACCTCACTGAAATTTCCGACAGTTTTAGCTCCATAAATATTAACTCAAGCTATACAGACATGAAATTATACATTCAAAAATCTTCTTCCGTGGGTTTTGAAATGAACTGTAAAAAAACAGAACTCAGTTATCCTTCAAGCATAACAGGAATTCAAAAGCTGGTAGCAAATGAAAAACCCGGAGAATTTAAAGCGTCCGGGATTACAGGCGTTGAAGCCCTTCCAAAATCGACTGTGCAGATAAATGCTGTTTCGGGAAGCATAACTATAAACAGCAAATAAACTTTTCTGTTAATTAGAATTATTTTTCCCCTCTGATGGCAAAACCTCAAAAGTCTGCGGTGGATAGTGTGTAGGGTCTCTTAAGGTTTGAGCGAAGGAAAAATTTTTCTTTTTCAATTGCAGATTGCTTTCTATTTTATTTTTCATTTTTATCTCAAACTACTATATATATTTTTCTTATAGATTGCTTCGTCGTACCGATAGCTATCGGTACTCTTTGCAATGACGTCATTGCGAACCTGCCTGTAGATAGGCAGAAATATTAAGAACACTCAGTTATACTAAGAAATAATTTTGTAAAAAATATTTTTGTAAAATTTTTTCTTCAAAAATTGCAACCCTTCAAAAAATTATTTGTCTTTTATATCAGAGACATTAAAAAAATCTTAAATCAAAAATGAAAATTATGAAAACAAGCGGACTTATTTTATTTTCATCAGCGTTTCTTTGCTTTGTATATCTTACATCGTGCAACAGGCTTCATAAAATTGAAGGTAATGGAAATGTAACATCAGAGAATAGAATTGTTTCTCATTTTACGGAGATAAGGTCTGAAGGATCATTTGAAGTTTATATTTCTTATGATTCTGTGCAGTCGGTAAAAGTTGAAGCAGAGGAAAATCTTTTACATTATATCGGAACAAATGTTTCCGGGTCTGTCCTGATAATAAAAATCCGCGAGCACAGGAATATTGACAACAATTATCCTATAAGAATTTTTGTAAAAACGCCCTATGTCAGAAGCATTGAACTTTCGGGCAGCGGGAAAGTTACATGCGACAGCATCAGTACAACTTACCTTGATCTGCATATTTCCGGTTCAGGTGATATGAGCGTAATAGCTTTATGTAATAAGATCAAAGCGCATATTTCCGGGTCGGGCAATATGAACCTTAGTGGAATTGCTAACGAAACAGATCTTGATATAAACGGATCAGGAGATATTTATTCTTACAATTTACAACAGGATACTTGTTTTGCAGATATTTCAGGCTCCGGCGATATGTTTGTATATGTAAACAAATTACTTGATGTAAATATTAGCGGAAGCGGTAAAGTGCATTACCAGGGTAATCCAAATGTTAATACACACATCTCCGGTTCGGGTTCAGTAATTCACGAATAAAAATAATGAATATGAAAAAAATAATTTTATTATTATTTGTTGTTTATCCGATTTTAGTAAACGCCCAGGATTACAATACATCTGTCGGTTTCAGAGGAGGAGAAAGCTGGGGTTTTACATACCGTATTTGCAGCAATGAAGTAAATGCGGCAGAAGCATTATTAAGTTTTCGTGTCGGAGGTATGCAGTTCACGGCAATGAAAGAAATTTTTATGCCCGTACTTTTAAAATATTCCGATCATTTCTTTTTGTATACGGGATATGGCGGGCATCTGGGATATTCAAGATGGGATTACAAAAATAATTATTATGAAAACAAATTTCATGGTCGCTATATGAAAGCCTCTCCGTTACTTGGAATTGATGGTGTACTTGGACTGGAGTACAAATTATTTAAATATCCCTTTACGGCAGGGTTGGAGTTTAAGCCTTTTGCAGAGTTTGGAGGCAGAAGGTTTTTCAGGCTTAATCTTTGGGATTTTGGATTTACAGTAAAATATAATTTGAAATAATGTTCGTATTTAATGAAACCGCAAAGTACGCTAAGAAAAAATTAAATATAAAAAAATAATTATTATGAAAAAAACTATTCTACTTTTTGCTACAATTACACTAATTGTGGGAAATTCCTTTGCTCAGAATTCAAAAAAATCATACCTGTCGGCAGACAGGGATTCGGCGAAACAAAAGGATGAAATAAAAACAATCTTTGGAAATAAAAAAATCAGTAATGGCGGATATGGAGCATTCACAATCGGATATTCGCTGATAGATGAAAAAGATGCGTTTATTACTGGTGGTCGTGGTGCATGGATCATCGGACATTCATTTGCAATCGGCCTTGGAGGTTATGGTTTCGGGAATGATCTTTATTTAGATAATGTCACCAGTTCTCAGGAATACAGCATTAATGGCGGATATGGCGGGTTAATTCTTGAACCTATAGTTTTACCAAAATTCCCTTTTCATCTTTCATTTCCTATATTGCTGGGCGCAGGTGGTGCCGAATATATAAAATCAACATACCGGGATGAATTTGATCCGGATGTTAATGTTGAAGACTCTGACGCTTTCTTAGTTGCAGAACCAGGAGTAGAGTTAGAAATGAACCTGATAAAATGGATAAGACTATCTGTTGGCGCATCTTATCGCTTCACCAGTGATATTCATTTAGCAGAAAAAAAACATGATGTGCTGAATGGCTATAATTTGGGAGTTACACTGAAATTTGGAAAGTTTTAATTACTATTCCCACTATGTTTTATTTTTACTGATGCGGTTCTGCATCTTTTTTACAACATTTGGGAAGTTTTCCATAAGCCACTGGATCAGCAAGAACATTGTCGGCGTCATATCCGATCTTTGAAATAGCATGCCTTAGTTTGTCAGGATTGGTTTTAGCAGGCTTGTATGTTACGGTAACAATTTTAGTTGCTATATCAAGAACCACATCCGTAACACCTTTTTCATAAGCAAGGTTCTTTTCTATCCTGATCTTGCAAGAACTGCAAACAGCAGACGTTTTTATTTTAACTACGGCTGTTTTATTGTTCGTATTATCTTGTGCTGATAAAACTGTGCTGATAAAAAGCGCTAACACTATTGTTGTAAGCATTGATTTTACTATTGTTTTCATAGTTTATAATATTAAGTTTTACATTTGATTATTTATTTCTCTTCGGGATAATCCCATTCTTTAAGCGTTTCTCTGAATATGTCAGGCATTTCATTTCCGCCATTATATTTTATTATAACAGTAGAATCTACCAGGCTTGCTTTAACCGAAACAACTCCCTCAACCTGAGAAATGGCGTTTTCCACATTCCGCACACATCCAGTACAATTCATATTTTTTATTTTTATGATTTCAGTTTTCATGTTTGTATTTTTTTTAATCTGTTAATTTATACCTGATACCTGCATAAAACATTCTTCCAACAATTGGTCCCCATATCATTGAAGTGTCAAAATGGCTGCCAAACGGGTCGTTTGCTGCAAGTATAGGATTTTTTTGTGTTACATTGGTAATGTTTTCGCTGCCAACATAGAAATCCCAATCCTTATATTTTTTAGTTACCTGGGCATATAATAAAACATAAGCAGGCGATTCGGAAGGAAGACGGTATTGCTCCGGATTGTTCTGTGTGTCAGGAATACGGCTGTTCCCATTGAATTGTGATGTGAAATCGAATTTCCATTTGTTCAGGTTGGTTGAGTATGATAATGCTATCAGTCCTTTGTATTTACTTACAAATGGCTTTATATCCAATTTGTTGTCAATGGTTGTTTTTACATCGTTATACCTGAAGGCAGCTGTAAAATCAAACCTTTTAATAGGCTGCATTGTAAACTCCGCCTGTGCGCTGTTAGAATAAGAAGGTCCTTTCAGGTTGTAAAATATAGCTTGCTGTGAATTATGATCAAGGTCAATGATTACCTGGTTTATAAAATCAGTTCTGTAAAAATCAAGGCTAAGTGAGGCATCACTTTTTGAAATTTTTATTTGCCTTGCAATGTTAATTCCGTAGTTCCAGGCTTGTTCAGGTTTCAGGTTTTCGGTAAATACTAATTTCCTTGAACTTGCTAAAAGAGCAGAATTTTCCGAAAACACATTTGCTACTCTGTAACCCTTACCTGCCGAACCGCGAATAGTAGTTTTTTCGTCAACATTATATTTAAGATGTAAACGTGGTGTGATGAATGTACCATATAAATTATTCTGATCTGCCCTAATACCAGCCATAGCAGTGAATACATCGAGATAATCATAAGTATATTCAGCGAAGACACCCGGTACTGATTCATTTTTTGTAAAAGAAGAATCATTAACATTCTCTTTATATCCATCATACATATAACTCAATCCTGCATTAATCTTGTGGTTGGTATTGCCTATAATATCAGCATAGATAAGGTTTACATAAATATTGTTCTCAGTACCGTCGTACTTGTTTAAACCGAAAAATGAATTTTGTTCATGATGTGTTGCGGAAGCAATAGTACCTATACTTCTTTCAGGATGCGAAGCGAATAAAAATCCGTTTTTTGCAAACGCCTGATAACGCTTAGTGTTCACGCCTATACCATAAGCATTAGTGGTTCCAAAATCATTTGCTTTATTGAAATTTTCCTGTCCGCCTGAACGATCTTCCTGCAAAATATCAAAACCGAATTTGGAAACATATTTTCCGGGGACAACGTAATTCCATCGGTTCATAAAATTTACCTGTTTTAGTAATGGGACATCAAGAAATGAATCATGGTTGGCGTCGATCTTCATTTGCTGCAGTTCACCATGAATTAAAAATAAAGTGCTGAGTTTTTTATTAAGTTTAATCCTTACATTCATATTTCCTTCTGTTCGTCCCATGCTATTACCGAAAACATTTACAAATAATTTTTCTTTTGTATCGCTGGGACTTTTGTAATCTACATTAATCTGCCCCGTTATGGATTCATAACCATTGATAACAGAAGAAGTTCCTTTGGATACCTGTATAGACTCCATCCAGGGACCAGGAATATAGCCCAATCCATAAGTTGTCGCAAGACCTCTGATAGAAGGAATGTTTTCAAACAATATCTGGCTGTATATACCTGCAAGTCCAAGCATCTGAATTTGTTTAGCCCCGGTAACGGCATCTGAGTAATTTACATCCACTGTTGCACTGTTCTGAAAACTTTCAGAAAGATTGCAGCACGCCGCTTTCTGGAGTCCTGCACCGGTAATTACAGTTGTATAAATAGGTTTTATTTTCGAAATATAAGCTCCTTTCATATCAGCATTAATGACCACTTCCTTTAATTCGGCATTTGAGGTAAGGATGATATCAATATGATTTTGACTTTCAGGGATGTTAATAGTGTCGGTTTTATAGCCTATATAGCTTACAACAAGCATAAGTTCACCGGATTTAATTTTTTCAAGCATGAACTCTCCGTTTATATCGGTTATAGCGCCAATGGTTGTTCCAAGCCATCTGACATTGGCTCCCGGTAAAGGAACAAGTTTTTTTTGATTATCAAATTCTTTAATAATCCCGTGAAGACTTTGAGAATAGATATTGCTTACAGAAAAAAGAAATAAAAAAGATACTATTTTATAAATTTTGTTTAGCATTATTATCAGGTTATATACAAATATAAGCCTGAATAAAAAAATTAAGTAAACTTTAACATACGCTTAACAAAATATAACTATGTCTTTATAGCTTTCCTCTGTCATTTAC
This sequence comes from uncultured Bacteroidota bacterium, assembly GCA_903847905.1. Taxonomy (GTDB): domain Bacteria; phylum Bacteroidota; class Bacteroidia; order Bacteroidales; family CG2-30-32-10; genus CAINEZ01. The sequence goes on along the minus strand of CAINEZ010000465.1, from coordinate 118 downwards.
AAGATTTATCAGGTCGGGGAAAAATTCTTTAAATTCTATTGAATACAAATCATAATTCTTTTCAAGTTCATTGGCTGCCAAACTAAGGTTTGACGGATGATTTGATCGTCCGGAAATT
>CAINEZ010000464.1 GCA_903847905.1 uncultured Bacteroidota bacterium | reverse complement strand
TGTAATTGATACGCTTGGCTTATCAGTACCTATTTCAAAAATGTATAACACATGGGCTTTGCCTTCACTTTATATGATGGATAAAAATATGACAATAGCAGTGAAACCTATGAATGTTGACTACGTTAAAAAAGAATTTGAAAAAGTTTTTAAAAAGTGAAGCAACTAATTGTTAATAACAACGTCATTATATATAATCGTTTTCTTTTTTTTAAAATTTAATATATTACAAGACTAATTCTTTTTAGTAAAAAGATTTATGAAGAAATTTATACGCAGTATTTTTGCTCTTATATTCTTCTTTCCTTGTATAGCTGCCTTTTCACAGCAAACAGTTATTCATGATATTCCCTGGGAATCAGATACGGTAGGGATGTGGGGATCGGGCTCTACAGTATGGAGCATTAATCAGATCGATACATTGGTAGATTTCACTATAGGACCTTATGGTAATACCTATTCGTATGTGTATCATCCCCCTCTTCTTGATTCAGTTGGAATGATCTTCGATTATGGTGCATTTGTTGATATGCAGGTTGTATTCGAAATGGTTGGATGGAGCGGTGGCGCTGTTAAAGTGAATTATCCTACCAAGATTAAAATGGACTTTCCTCCTAATGGTTCCTTCTCAAATGGAAGCTGGGTTACTATTCCTTCCGAATACCGCGAACAGGACACGGTTGTGCATCCCACAGATTACGATAATTGGGACATTTATGCAAAATGGCCAACAGCTGGAAAAATTGAATTATTTACAAATCTTGATATGCAGGCTAATGTTGACCTGATTTTTTCTAATTTTACTGATCCGCTTAATATTACATGGGATACCATGCATATCATCCAACCTATTAATGTTAACCTTGATACTTTTGATATTTTTCTTATTGACCTTATTCATGGTAAATATGTAATTCCATGGGTTGCATACCATACCGATCCTTTCACAGGTAACACTGTTATTGATTCGGTTTATTTGATTCACGATGCGCCAGGTTGGCCGTTACAGTTTCCCCCGATTTTCTATGATCTGATAGGTATATCAGGAGATATTTCAATTCCTGATATCACAAATTATACTAAATGGATCGAAAATGAACAAAGATTAAAAACATGGGGTAATGATGAATATCTGCATTTAAATCTTGACATTATCAAATTCGTTCAGGTAATGTGCCATTATTTATCGAACATCCCATCGCTTGAAGAACTTGAAACAGTTAGTCAGGCATTTCAATACGAAGAAGGAGATACAAGCATTGTTTTATACAATGATCCTCTTACCGGAGAGGATTTTTCAATAAATATTACATGGGACTTGATTGATGCTAATCTGCTATTCACCAACACCATGAATCAAACTCTCACTTTTGAAGATAATAAAGAGTATTCCTTTTTCGGTATTCCTATACCTCCCAAGCATTATCCCAATGTATGGAATGTTTTTGGATTCCCTGTGTCAGTTGATTATGAGGTCTTGGATACCCTTGGTGCAGTTATAGAATCAGGAAATGCCAACAGTGTGAAATTTGGTTCTGACTACGATCTGCGCTTACGCTTTCCTTGTTATGACTACGATTCTCTTCCGATAACTATTACACATACAATTGATCCATGGCTTACTAATTTTGTTAGAGATAGCATTGATGTTGATTTCTATATTAAAGTTCTTGACATCGCTTTCAGTATTGGTACTCCTTCAAATCCTGTTTATTCATACAGCTATATCCTATATGAGGATACACTGTCGCTGGGAACATTTGAAGGACCGCCATTATATGGTCCACCTATTTTCATGCCCTGGCTTATTGACGGATATTTTGTTGATACCACTTTTGTTCCCAATATATATCTTGTCCCGTCTAATCATCCATTGACTGACTCAGTTACTTTCACAAACGTACTGTGCTTTGGAACAAATACAGGAAGCGCTACAGTAATTGCACATGACGGTACGCCTCCATACACCTATCAATGGTCGGATACATCAATGATCTCAACCAATGCAACAATTTTTAATCTTGGTGTAGGAACATATTTCGTGACTGTAACTGATGCGAACGGTTGCATGGTAAAGGATTCAGTTACACTTACCAATATGAATCCACCAATCAATATTTCACATACTTCTGTAAATGTATTGTGTCATGGCGATAATACCGGATCAGCTGCACTGACTGTTACTGGCGGAACTCCGGCGTATCAATATACATGGTCGCCGAATGTAGGTACAGGACCGTCTATAACGAACCTTTACGCAGGTACTTATTATGTAACAGTTCAGGATAATGTTGGATGTACAGTTCTTGATACTATTGCCATCACTGAACCGGATTCAGCGCTCCAGATAACAGTGATGAATGTTACCAACGTAACCTGCAACAACGGAAACAATGGTAGTATTGATATTTCTGTTGCGGGCGGAACTTCTCCATATACTTATCATTGGTCGAATGGGTTTACCACTCAAAACCTTAACAACCTGATTGCAGGAAATTATATAATTACTGTTACCGATGCTAATAACTGCAAGGAATATGATACTATAAGTATTACCCAGCCAAATCAGATATTTGCTCATACTCACAATTATAAGATGTGCCTTGGACAGACCATTTCTATTGGTGTTGATTCTACTACAGGTGGAACGCCACCCTACACTTATATGTGGAACACAGGGGTCACCACTTCAAATATTAATATTACGCCTGTTGTTACATCGAGTTATGCAGTTTACGCTATTGATGCCAATGGCTGCCCAGGTGTTGCGTCCATAATACTTGTGGATGTTACAAATGCTCTGACTATTAATCTGACAGCTGATGATGACAGTATTTGTATAGGAAGTTCTGCACAGATATTTGCCAACATTAACGGGGGAGGCGGACCGCCATATATTGTAACATTAAATACAGGTCAGTCGGGAACTTCACCGTTAACAGTAACACCCAACATTACTACTACCTATATCGCCACAGTATGGGATACTTGTCATTATGCCAGCGTGCAGGATACAATTGTAATACATGTATTTCCTTTGCCCACAGTAAACTTCAGCGCCGATCCAACTTCAGGCTGCCAGCCGCTTACGGTTCAGTTTACCGATTTGAATATGGAACCTAATTGCACTTATTCATGGGATTTTGGCAACGGCACAAGCGGAATAACTTCACCAAATCCATCATATACATATTCCCATAACGGAACTTATACTGTAATGCTTAATATTACCTCGCAATATGGTTGTAAGAATTCCATGGCCATTAATAATATGATAGATGTATGGGAAAAGCCTTCGGCAGCATTTGTTTCAAACCCATCAACTACGTCGGTACTTGACCCGTTGGTGTTTTTTAATAATACTTCTTCCTCTACGTATAACAGTTATTGGAATTTTGGCGATGGTTCCACTTCCTTTGCAACTGATCCCACCCATCATTTTCCTGCTGCTGATACATTTAATGTTATGCTGGTAATTACGTCAATTCACGGCTGTCTTGATACGGCATGGGAACAGATACAAGTAAAAGATATTTATACTTTATACATCCCGAATGCTTTCACTCCTGATGATGATGGAATTAACGATGTATTTTTACCAAAGGGCAACCTGATAGATCCTGATAATTACGAAATGATGATATTTGACAGGTGGGGTGGAATGATCTTTGAAACCAAAGATTTGTACAAGGGATGGGACGGTACTGTTAACGGTAATCCCATCCAGGCTGATGGAGTATTTAACTATGTGATTATTTACAAAGATAACTTCGGACGAGATCAGAAAAAAATCGGCAGTGTAACGCTGCTATATACTTCGGGATATTGATAAATAAAATGTTCCCTGCCAGTTTTTTATTCTTTATTGATGTACTATTTTTTCAACCACTTATCAAGCCACACAAAGAAAGTTCGTTGCCACAGTACGCTATTCTGTGGTTTTAAAACAAAATGTGATTCTTCAGGAAAGAAAAGAAATTCGCTTGGGATGCCTTGTAACTGAGCAGCATCAAATGCTTCCATTCCCTGAGTGTAAGGAATGCGGAAATCGTAGCCGCCTTCGATTACGAGAATAGGAGTATCCCACTTTCCTACAAATTTATTTGGTGAAAATTCGTAGCTTTTAGGTTTTGGAATTTTCCAGTATGCTCCGCCAAGGTCGTGGTTCGCAAACCACATTTCTTCGGTACTTCCATACCAGCTTTCAAAATCGAACATACCGCAATGTGCAATAAATGCTTTAAATCTTTTGTTATGATTTCCTGCAAGCCAATAAACTGAATATCCGCCATAACTAGCGCCTACAGCGCCAAGATGTTCTTTATCAACATAAGGTTCCGAAGAAACAGTATCAATTGCTGTTAAATAATCTTTCATATTTTGTCCGCCATAGTCCTGGCTTATCTCATCGTTCCATTCCTGTCCGAATGTTGGTAAGCCGCGCCTGTTGGGAGCTACAACAATATAATCGTTAGCCGCCATCATCTGAAAATTCCAGCGATAAGACCAGAACTGACTGACAGAGCTTTGCGGACCGCCCTGACAATAAAGCAATGCGGGATATTTTTTTGTCTTGTCAAAATATGGTGGATAAATAACCCATGTTAACATTTTTTTATTGTCGGTTGTAGTTATCCACCGTTCTTCTACTTTGCCTAATTTAATCTCATCAAGTATTTCCTTATTTGTAAAAGTTACCTGTGTTTCTTTAATACCAGGGACTACCAGGTCAATCCTGAATATTTCGGTAGGTAGCGACATTGACATTTTAGCGCCAACTAAAGATTTTCCTGCTGCTGAGAGTTCTGTGTAATCATGAATGCCTTTAGTGATTTGAGTTATTTTTTTTGTAGTTATATCAATTGAATAAATTTGGAATGTAGCATGATATCCGCTTATAAAATAAATTATATTTTTATTTTGAGTATCCCATTTGAAATTGGATGAACTCTGATCGAAGTTTTCAGATAGGTCGCTGTATTGCCTGGTAGCAAAGTCGTACAGCATTATACGTTTTTTGTCCGATTCAAAACCGGCAGTTTTCATGCTGCTCCAGACTATTTTTTTCCCATCCTGCGAAAAAGCGGGATCCTGATCGTAACCATACATTCCTTCACTGATGTTAGTGGTTTGTTTTGTTAAAAGATTGTAAATGTAGATATCGGAGTTAGTGCTTAAAGCTTCTTCTTTTCCATGAAGTTTTTTACAGGTGTATGCTATGAGTTTTCCATCAGGGCTCCAGGCTATTTGTTCCATCCCGCCATCGGGTGTAAGAGGTGAATCAAAGCGTTCTCCTTTCATAATATCTGTGTACTGGCTTATCTTGCCTGCTACCGTATCATAAGGTGCAACGCACACGTGGCTATACGAAAAATCAGTCCATGAATCCCAGTGGCGATACATAAGATTGCTGAAAAGCATGGCATTTGCTTTTGGAAGATCAGGATATAGATCGTTAACGGTAGTATCTAATTTTACATCTTTAATAAAAAGTAAATTGTTCATGGAAGGGGAGTAGGCAAATCCGTTAATATCTCCTTCAATATTGCTGATTTGTTTTTTTCCGCTTCCGTCGGGATTCATTTCCCATATTTGTACGCTACCGCTTTCAGCCGAAATATAAGCTATCTTTTTCCCATCAGGTCTCCACACCGCGTTGTATTCGCTTCCTTTGGTATCTGTCAGTTTTTTAGGTTTCCCGCCTGAAACAGGAATGGAATATAGATCACGGTTGCCTTTATTCTCTTCAAGATTGTAATAAGTAATTCCGAACAAAATTGTTTTGCCATCGGGTGAAAGCTGCACATCGCTAACTCTTCCAAGTTTCCAAAGAAGTTCGGGAGTTAATTTATTTTGCGCATTCAAATTAATTGAAATCGCAAAAATGAGAATTGCTGTAAAATATTTTTTCATAAGTTTTCGATTTGTTTTTTTTATTTCCTCCTTAAGGGTAATACCGATAGCGCATTCAAAATAGTCCAATTGCGACTGTGTCTTATTGAACTATTTTCATAGCCTGTCCCGTACCGTAGGTCGGGATAGCATCGGCATAATTTTTTTTTTATTAGACTAAAAAATAAATACAATTGGTATAATTTCTTGCATCATATTGCTCATGATTATTTATTCAAAAATTTTAAAAAAGTAACGCACTTACAATAAAGACATATTAGTAAAAAACACTTACTCAAAGGTATATTATGTGTTCAAAAGTATATGTAATTTATTGCAATTTATCCGAGCTATTATTTTTCATTTTTTTTCGCACTATGATCTTTTTCTAAGAAATAATTAGCCCATCCCGATGTCCTGAACAAGTTGTTATCTTTCAATATTGCAGGTCTGTCAAGTAGTTTTATTTTGTCTTTATTGAAATACTTATTGCGGTTGTATGCTTTAACCCAGATACAGTATTTCCCGAATTTTGTTACTTCGCATTTATCGCTTTCACTTCCTCCACAGGGACCGTTCCTCTGGTTTTTTGAACATTGCGATTCAGGGCACAAATAAGTAATATCAGGAAGTGAGCAATCTCCGCACTCCTGGCAATTAAAAAGGGCAGACTTAATAATTCTCTCATTGAAATAAGAAAAATTATAACATCTGCGGGATGAAGTTTTTGTTGCCCATTTGTAGTATGCCCTGTGTATGCCTAAAAATGAGGATGGGCTTTTGAAAGAAATAGCATGTACTAAACGACTAAAACGATATGATAAAGATACATGTTTTGAATAATGCGATTTTTTATAATTAGTCAGAAGATTATTTTTTTTGCCTTCGTCTGAAAGATTTGTCTTTGGATCTAATTTATAAAAATAAAATTCTTTTGGACGGGGATTAGTAAGTTCAGGAACAAAATCGTGCCAGTCGCTGGTTTCGTATTCCTTTGCTTTTTCAAGAATAGAACCTAAGTCTTCGTGTTTATCAATCCCTGCAATATATGCACCATTATAACCCATCCCTTTAAAGCAACAGAATTGCTTTGCAGCGAATGAAGTGAAAAAGTTTTTTCCTTTATCCTGTGAAGTTTTTTCTTTATCAATTCTTGCCAATAAATCGTCTGATACTACACAACCCGGGAAAAATCCCTGGTTAAACATTCTTGCAATACCTGCTGTTAGCCTGTAAATGTTACCAAATACTGGAATATTTATACTGTTTTCTTTCATGAAGCAAAGTAATTCATGCGATTTTCTAATATCATATCCCAACTGAGGAATAATGAAAGAAGCGCCGTTCTTTACTTTTAACAATAATTTTTCGTATTGCATCATTTGCTCTGCTTCACTTAATTTAAAAGGTGAAACAGTACACCCAAGTGAAAAATTTGTTTTGTTTAGTGAAACAGTAGTGCCGGGTTTTTTCCCTTTGATGACAAGACCATTATTCATATCGGCCAGCATCTTGAGTAAACCTACCGAATCAATATCAAAAACAGGTAGTGCCGGACTCTTATATCCTTCAACAGGATAATCTCCGGTAAGAACCATAAGGTTGTCGAAACCTTCGCTGGCATATTGCCATGCCTTACTTTCCAGGGCATTCCTGTTGTTATCTTTGCATGTTATATTAATGACGGCGTTTTTGCCTAAGCTGTGAACTTTTCTTCCAAGATAATCAGGCGAAATCATTGGGTTTCCGCCGGCATTATCAGTGAATGATATCCAGTCGACTTCTTTGTATTTACATAATTCTTCAACAAGTGCGATCAGCTTTTGTCCATTTTCCTGCTGTATAATACCGCGTGTACCAACTAATTCAATACCGAGTAGAAATTTTTCTTTTTTCTGAAACAATTCACAAAGTTTTTCCATTTGTTATTTTATAAGATAATTAATTTTACGTGCAAGCTATAATTAAATTTCATTTACCATGCATTAATAAAAAAATTAAAGTGCAAATATAAATGTTTATATAATATAATTCGCCAAACCCCTGCATACATATAGCTGCTATTATTTACCGTAATTATTTTGATCTTTTTTTTAATATAAGTTCAATATCATCCAACTTAATATTTTTTGCTCTCAACAAAATTAAAAAGTGATAGAGTAAATCAGCTGCTTCGTTTTTGAAGAGTTCATCATCATTGTCTTTTGCTTCTATTACCAATTCAACAGCTTCTTCACCTACTTTTTGAGCTACCTTATTAATACCACATTTGAAGAGTTTGTTAGTGTATGAGTTTTCATCGTTATCATCAATGCGTTGCGCAATGGTTTGTTGTAATTCATACAAAAATCCTTTTGCATTATCTTCATTGAAACAAGAAGTAGCTCCTGTGTGGCAAGTGGGACCTTTGGGTTCAGCTTTAATCAGAATAGTATCTTTATCGCAATCTATAAGAATATCTTTTACTAATAAAAAATTGCCGGAAGTTTCGCCTTTAGTCCACAATCTGTTTTTGCTGCGGCTGAAAAAAGTAACCTTACCTTCTTGTAAGGTTTTGGTATATGCTTCTTCGTTCATATACCCCAACATTAACACATGCTGGTTTCTACAATCTTGTATGATAACAGGTACCAGACCGTTTGTTTTATTAAAATCTATATTCATCTTACGGGTATTTTTTCTGTTTTTAAATAGTTCTTTAAGACTGGAATTGGTATTTCTCCAAAATGAAAAATGCTTGCAGCTAATGCTCCGCTTGCTAGAGTTTTCTGGAACACTTCTTTGAAATGCTCCATTGTTCCTGCTCCTCCCGAAGCAATAACCGGGATATTTACATTTTGGCATACTGCATTAGTAATATCTAAAGCAAACCCATTTTTAGTTCCATCATTATTCATAGAGGTCAGTAAAATTTCTCCTGCGCCATATTTTTCAACCTGTTTTGCCCAATCAACGGTTTTAATAGAAGTTGCCAGTTTGCCTCCATTCACATATACAATCCATTCATTATTTACAAATTTTGTATCTATTGCTACTACCACGCACTGACTTCCATATTGTTTGGAAATTTCGGTAATTAGCCCGGGACTTTTAACAGCTGACGTGTTGACGCTTACTTTATCGGCGCCTGCTTTAATGATTACAGATACATCTTGAAGAGAATTAATTCCGCCGCCAACAGTAAAAGGAATATCAATTTCACTGGCAATTTTCCCAACCAGTTCCGAAAGGGTTTTCCTTTTTTCATTAGTAGCAGTGATGTCTAAAAACACTAATTCGTCAGCTCCTTCTTTTACATATTTTTTAGCCAGTTCAACAGCGTCGCCTGCATCGCGGATGTCAATAAAATTAATGCCCTTTACAGTTCGCCCGTCTTTAATGTCTAAACAAGGTATGATTCTTTTTTTTAGCATAACTTACTCAATTCTTTTAAAGTAATTTTTTGCTCATAAATTGCTTTTCCGATTATTGCTCCTTCACAACCTATCAGTTTTAATTTTTCTAAATCCTGAATGGATGAAACACCTCCACTGGCAATTAGTTGGATGTTTGTCTTATCAATAATTTCAGTGTATAATATATTTGAAGTTCCTTGCAACATACCGTCTTTTGAAATGTCAGTACAAATAACATATTTAACACCTTTGCTTTCATAGTCTTTTATAAAATCAATTACATCTGTTTCGGAGCTTTCTAACCATCCGTTTGTGGCTATTTTCCTGTTGTTACAATCGGCTCCTAAGATAATTTTTTTCGATCCATAAGTTGAAAGCCATTCCATAAACAGACTTGGATTATTGGTCGCTATACTACCGCCGGTAATTTGAGAAGCGCCATTTTCAAAAGCAATTTTCAGATCTTCGTTACTTTTTAATCCACCGCCAAAATCAACAATTAAATTGGTATTGTTAGTAATTTCAAACAAAACCTTGTAATTTACTATATGCTTAGATTTTGCTCCATCAAGATCCACTAAATGTAAATATTTAATTCCATAAGTTTCAAATTCTTTGGCTACTTCCAAGGGGTTTTTATTGTATATTTTTTTAGTGGAATAATCACCTTTGGTAAGTCTTACACACTTGCCATTAATAATATCTATAGCAGGAATAATTCTCATAATGATAAAAAGTTTTTTAAAACAATTTGTCCAATTGCAGCAGATTTTTCCGGATGAAATTGAGTAGCATAAAAATTTTCCCTTTGAAGTGATGCGCTGAAAGTAAGAATGTAATTGCATGTAGCAGCAGTGTCTTCGCATATCTCAGAGAAGTAGCTGTGTACAAAATAAAAATTATCGTTATCGCTTATTCCTTTAAACAAATTTCCTTTCAGACTTCCAAGGTTGTTCCATCCCATGTGTGGCACTATTTCCATTGGCGGAAATTTCTTAACTGTTGTTTCAAAAATTCCAAGACAATTTGTATTGCCTTCTTCTGAATATTTACACATCAACTGCTGACCAAGACAAATACCTAAAACCGGCTGTTTTAATGATTTTATCAATTCATCTAATCTGGTATTCTTTAGACAATTCATTGCTGAACTTGCTTCGCCAACACCAGGAAAAATGATTTTATCAGCGGATTTTATTTGTTCTGCATCATCAGTAACAATGCAATTGTACCCCAATCTTTTTACAGCATTTTCAACAGACTTAATATTTCCTGCATTGTATTTAATTATTGCAATCATAATGCTCCTTTTGTACTTGGGATAGAGAAATTATCAGTTTTACTTACAGCCATTTTTATTGCTTTAGCAAATGCTTTGAAGATGGCTTCAATCTTGTGATGTTCGTTGTTGCCCTCAGCTTTAATGTTCAAATTACATTTAGCATTATCGCTGAATGATTTAAAAAAGTGCATAAACATTTCAGTAGAAATTTCACCAATTTTTTCACGTTTAAATTCAACATCCCAAACTATCCATGGCCTACCTCCAAAATCAATAGCCACTTGAGCCAGGCAATCATCCATAGGTAATAAAAAGCCATATCGCTCTATACCTTTTTTACTTCCCAATGCATTTAAAAATGCTTCTCCAAGGGCAATTGCGACATCTTCGAAAGTGTGATGTTCATCAATGCGCAAGTCGCCATTTACTTTAATATTCAAATCCATATTTCCGTGCCTTGCAATTTGTTCAAGCATGTGGTCAAAAAAGCCCAACCCTGTTGAAATTGAGCCCCTTCCCGAACCATCAATATTTAATTCTATTTCAATTTGAGTTTCTAATGTTTTTCGAAGAACTTTTGATTTTCGTGGCTCTGATTTCAGCATCTGATAAATTTCTGCCCAGCTTGTTGTTGACAGAATAGCATCATCGCATTTATCTTTTCCCATGTAAATCGCTTTACAATTAATATTTTTCGCCAATTGTATATCTGTAAATCTATCTCCAATAACATAGGAATTAGTCAAATCAAAATTTCCTTTAAGATAGTGTGTAAGCATTGCAGTTCCTGGTTTTCGGGAAGGAGTGTTTTCTTGCGGGAAAGATTTATTAATTAATATCTCAGTAAATTCAATTCCTTCATTTTTGAATGCCTGTATGATTTTGTTTTGAACAGACCAAAATTTTTCTTCAGGGAATGATGGCGTTCCTAGTCCATCCTGATTAGTAACCATTACTAAATTGAAATCAAGTTCTTGCGCTATTCGTGAAAGGGATTGAAAAACACCCGGATAAAATTCCAATTTTTCTAAACTGTCTAATTGAAAATCAATAGGTGGTTCAATTACCAATGTACCGTCTCTGTCAATAAATAATACCTTTTTCATTATGATAATTCTTTTAGTGCATTTAATAATTTCTTATTTTCAAGGGAACTTCCAACTGTGATTCTTATACAGTTTTTTACAAGGTTGTTCCTATTTCTCGTTATCACTTTTTTATTTACTAACTTACTATATATTTCATCAGCATTTTCTGTTTCAATCAAAATAAAATTTGCATCAGATGGATAAACTTTTTTTACAACATCTATTGCAGGCAATTTTTTTTCTAATAATTCTTTTTGTTTTAGGATGACAGCTTTTCTTTTTTCAAATTCAGCATGGTTTTCCAGAGCCTTTAAAGCAGCCTTTTGATTAAGTCCGCTCACATTATAAGGCGGCTTGATTTTGTTGAAAAATGAAATTATTTCGGCATCTGCATAAGCCATTCCAATCCTGGCTTCAGCCAAACCCCATGCTTTACTGAAGGTTTGCAGAATAATCAAATTTGAATACTGATTAATTTTTGTAATCAAAGAACAGTTTTTGCAAAAATCCCAATAAGCTTCATCCACAATTACAATTCCATTAAATTTTTGAAGCACTTCATCAATTTTATAAATACAATTTCCGCTAGGATTGTTGGGCGAACAAATGAAAATCATTTTAATATTTTCATCATTCATATAGTTATCTAATTTTTCAAAATCTATCTGAAATGATTTGTTTAAAGGAATTTTTATCATCTCCACATTATTAATTTTCGCCGAGACTTCATACATCCCGTAAGTAGGAGCGAAGGAGAGTACTTTATCTTTTCCCGGATTACAAAAAATTCTGAACGCTAAATCAATTACTTCATCACTTCCATTTCCCACGAAAATATTTTCAACAGCAACAGATTTTATTTCGCTCAGCTTATATTTTATTTTTTTTTGATGAGGGTCGGGGTAACGATTGAGTTTACCAAAAGGATTTTCATTAGCATCTAAGAACACTCCATCTTCCCCCGAATATTCATCTCTGGCACATGAATAAGGTTTAAGATCTAAGATGTTTTTACGAACCATTTTTTTAATATCTATTTTTTGCATATCTAACAATTTACAAATATTGCACGGCGATTTCATGTTTCAGTTTTAATGCTTTATCAATCCACATCATTTAATCGAAGTGTCGCTGCATTTTTATGAGCAAATAATTGTTCAGCTTCAGCCATCAGTTCAATGGCATTACCAATATTATTGATACCTTCTTTTGTTAATTCCTGAAAAGTGATTTTAGTAACAAAACTTTCTAAAGATACACCGCTATAGTTACGCGCATAACCATTTGTAGGCAATGTATGATTAGTTCCGCTGGCATAATCTCCTGCACTTTCGCAACTGTATTTTCCAATAAAAACTGAACCTGCTTTTAAAATTTTAGGAATAAATTTGTTTGCTTTATTAAAGTTCAAAATCAAGTGTTCAGGAGCATACAAATTGCTGAATTCAATACACTGGCTTATGTTTTTTAAAACAATAGCTTTACTGTTTTCCAAAGCTTTTTCTGCGATCGCTTTTCGTGGCAATGCTTTTAACTGTAGTTTTAATGCAGAAAGTATTTCCTCAACTATATTTTTATCATCAGAAAGCAAAATTACCTGACTGTCTTTACCATGTTCGGCTTGAGAAAGCAAATCGGCTGCAACGAAAGAAGGATTACAAGTTTTATCAGCAATTATGAGCACTTCGCTGGGACCTGCCGGCATATCAATAGCTACGCCGAAATTTTGCGCCGCTTGTTTGGCAGCTGTTACATATTGATTTCCCGGACCGAAAATCTTATCTGTTTTAGGAATGCTTTCTGTTCCGAAGGTCATAGCGCCAATTGCCTGAATGCCGCCAACACAATAAACCGAAGTTATTCCCACCAGATTTGCAGTATATAAAATGACAGGATTGATTTTCCCATTTTTATCAGGAGGCGTGCAAAGCACTATCTTTTTGCATCCTGCAAGTTTTGCCGGAATGCCCAGCATCAGAACTGTTGAAAATAATGGCGCTGTTCCACCCGGAATATAAATTCCCACTGTTTCAATGCCTCTGCTTTCACGCCAACATTTAACTCCCTTGGAAGTTTCGATTACCTTAAAAGTTTCTTTTTGTGAAGCATGAAATTTTTCAATGTTGTTTTTTGCCAGTTGGATTGCTGCTTTCAGTTTACCCTGTACTTTTTTAGAAGCATCATTAAAAGCATTTTTATTAACAGCAAAAGATTCCAAAACTATATTATCAAAAATTTTGCTGTATTTTTTCAAAGCTTTATCCCCGTCATTTTTTATTTCTGAAAAAATCTGATTTACAATTTTGTTCAGCTCCACCTGCTTCACTTTTGGTCTTAACGTGAGCTTATCCCATTCCTTTCTGTTTGGATTAATTATTTTTTTCATGTCAGGCGCTTATTGATTGCTCATAAAACATATTTATAAAACCATTTTCTCAATAGGGATTACCAGTATTCCCTGAGCTCCTAATGCTTTAAGCTGGTCAATAATATCCCAAAATTCATCTTCTTTAACTACCGAATGAATGCTACTCCAGCCTTCAATAGCCAATGGCAAAACAGTTGGGGATTTCATACCTGGTATTATTGAAGAAATTCTCGAAATAGCGCTATTAGGAGCATTGAGTAAAATGTATTTGTTCTCGGCAGAGTTTTTAACAGCTCTTATTCTGAAAAGCAGTTTTTCAATTATTCGCTGTTTTTCCGCAACTAAGTTTTTATTTGAAATTAATACCGCTTCACTTTTAGTAACTACTTCTACTTCTTTAAGCCCGTTCATTATTAGCGTACTGCCTGTACTTACAATATCAAAAATTGCATTTGCTAAACCTATACCAGTTGCAATTTCTACGCTTCCGCCAATCTCTTCAATTTCAACATTAATCTCTTTTTCATCAAAAAACTTTCTTAGAATTTTCGGGTAGCTGGTGGCTATTTTTTTGTTTTTAAAATAAAATAAACCGGTATAATTTTCATCTTTTGGAATTGCCAAAGAGAGCTTGCAATTAGCAAAGCCCAGTTTTTCAATCGTCAGTACATTTTTTTCTTTTTCCCACACTTCATTTTCGCCAATAAATCCAATATCGGCAACACCTTGCTCAACATATTGCGGAATATCGTCATCGCGCAAAAATAATACCTCGATGGGGAAATTTTTAGCTTCAGTTTTTAATTTACGGTCGCTATTTGAAAGCTTGATTCCGCATTCTTTCAATAGTTCGAGTGATTTTTCGCTTAACCGTCCGCTTTTTTGGATTGCAATTTTTAGTTTACTCATTTCTTTGTTTTTAGCGCTTGAATAAACTTTCGGGAAGTAAATAAAAAATCCGTCTGTTTACTCAAACGGATTTTGAAATATTTTTGATTAGACAAATCATTTCAGCCTCGCTTGAGAGCCAGTATGAATATGATGATGATGTAATTGAATGAAATTCATATTAAATTTATGATGATGCAAATATAAGAATAAAAAAATTATATAAAACAAAATATCGGCAATTTTTTTCAACCTTGAGGTAATTCTATAATAATACAATTAATTTCGCATGATATGACTAAATTTAATCTTTCCGGCGTTTTCATTTCTAAAAAATATTTATTGTTTTTTTGATTTCAATACATTAATGTATTCCTCATTTATGGCTTGCCCCATCTGTTGAGCTTTCAGCGCATCGCTAAGCGCATTTTTGTAATCACCAATCAAGTTGTAAGCTTGTGAACGATTGCAATATGCTACTTTATTTGCAGTGTCAAGTTGTATTGTCATGCTAAAGTCTGCAATAGCCTCATTGTATCTTTTTGAATTAAAAAATGCTATTCCCCGGTTTAAATAATTACCAACACTTTCAGGTTCTTTCGTGATCAGTAAATTGTAATCTTTAATTGCCTCTTCATATTTCCCCATACTTGAATAACAAAATGCCCTGTTTTTATACACATCATTTTTCCCCGGGTTCAACTTTATTGCTTTATCCATATCAGCAAGGGCAAGGTCATACTTACCTATATTAGCATAAGTAATTCCCCTGTTAATATATGAATCGTAATAGGTGGGATCAATTGAAATAGCTTTAGTATAATCGGCTATAGAAAGCTCAGGTTTTTGCATGAGGACATAAAGATTTCCTCTGTTGTTTAAAATCGTTGCATCATAAGGGCTAATAGAAATAAATGTGTTAAAATCCTGCAAAGCTTTATCGTATTGGTTTGCTTCGCGTGCAAAATAATTCCCCCTGTTCTTATAAGCTACTTCAACTTTAAGTGGAAACTTTTTAATAACATCTGTCCATAAAGTATTACTGTTTTTCCACACCTGTGTTCGCTGATAAGTCAGGGATGCAAACATAATTCCGTATATGATCAAAAGTCCGGTAACAAAATATTTTATTGCATTGGCAAAAACTTTTTTACTGTTATATAAACGGTCAAACTCCATGCCTCCGATAAAAGCAAGACCTATATATGACATATAAGTATATCTTTCAGCCATTAGCGCCGGTCCTACCGAGAGAAACTGCAATACCATGATAATGTTAAAGAAAAAGAAAAGAAAACCAAACGCATAGAGCCTTGATATTTTAAGTGATTTGTAAACAAGAAAAAATAATCCCAAAGCAATAAAAGGCGCAGCATAGAATATTGCAGGTAAAGCTTCGGTTATTGGGAATTTGGTCGGATAGGGATAAAATGCCGAAAGGTTAAAAGGAATAAAAAGTTTATAAATATATGTAATGAAACCATAAGAAGCGAAAATCAGCCTGTGATGTATAGCAATAGCGCTCCATTCGGTGATAGCTACATTGGACTGATCTTTTATAGTAATAATACCGAAAATTATTGAAATAATAAAGAATGGCGTTTTTTCAAGCAGGCACTTGATATCGAACTTCCTTTTCATAAAAAAGTCGATAAGCAATAATATAACAGGAAATATAATAGCAGACGGTTTGGATAACACCGATAAAATAAATAAAACTAATGTGAAAAAATAAAAAAGAAAAGAGCGAGCCTCTTTGCGCAGATAGCTGAGATAAGTGATAAGCGCGCCTATAAAGAAAAAAGCATATAGTACATCTTTGCGCTCAGTTATCCATGCCACCGACTCAACGTGCATCGGATGGATACCAAACACAATCGCTACAATGGCTGCAACAGTAACTTTTTTCCCGCTCAGCCGGTATATGAAAATAAAAACGAGCAAGGTGTTAAGAATATGAAACAACACATTTACCAAGTGGTAACGGGCAGGATTAAGCTTTACTGAATTATAATCAATGGCAAGGGAAAGAAATGTAAGTGGATGATAATAGTTGCAATTAAGGAAATCGAAAAACATTATTTTTATGTTTTCGGCTTTTAAATGCATTATCAAATTATTTTCGGTAACGTAAACATTATCGTCCCAGTTGGTAAAGCCATTTTTTAGCGATGGAGAAACAGAGATATAAGTAATAATAAGTATAGATGCAATTATTATAAGTTTCTTATATCTGAATTTATCCTGATTTTTTCTCTCAGTTTTTTTAGACTGAGCAACAGTCTTTCGTGGTAAAGGTTTTTTATATTTTTGGTTTGTCTTTGCCATATAAATATTATGGAATTAACACCCGAAAATTAATAATAATTATTTAAATACAATGAAACTAATGTAGCATTAATTTCATACAACTATTTTTTTTGCTGTTTGTACTTTGTATAAATAAAGAACAGATGGGTTAACCCATCTGTTCTTTATTTCTTTTCTCTATTTTTTTCTTTGTCTTTGTATGGCGCTTTAATTTGTTTCATCTGGAAACAATGCGAACTTCATTAATGAGCGCCATCAATTTATCAAGTTCAATTTATCCATTGCCGGATTATGAATTCATAGATATTAAAAATTCTTCGTTCGTTTGTGTGAATTTCATCCGTTCTCTTAGGAATTCCATTGCTTCTAATGAGGTCATGTCGGCAAGATGATTCCTGAGTATCCATACTCGTTGCAGAGTTTCTTTATCAAGCAGCAGATCGTCGCGGCGTGTACTTGATGCTACGAGATCTATTGAAGGGAATATGCGTTTATTCGAAAGTTTCCTGTCTAACTGCAATTCCATATTTCCTGTTCCCTTAAATTCTTCGAAGATAACTTCATCCATCCTGGAACCTGTGTCAATCAAAGCAGTTGCAACTATTGTAAGCGAGCCGCCATTTTCAATTTTTCTGGCAGCGCCAAAAAAACGTTTTGGTTTGTGTAATGCATTTGAATCAACACCGCCAGTTAACACCTTCCCTGAAGCGGGAGCAACAGTATTGTATGCTCGGGCAAGACGGGTTATAGAATCAAGCAAGATCACAACATCATGACCGCTTTCTACTAACCTTTTTGATTTTTCAAGAACAATGTTTGCGATTTTTACATGACGTTCAGCCGGTTCATCAAATGTAGATGAAATAACTTCTGCGCGAACGCTGCGAGCCATATCAGTAACTTCTTCAGGGCGTTCATCAATAAGCAGAATTATCATGTAAACTTCAGGGTGGTTATATGCAATTGCATTTGCAATTTCTTTTAAAAGCACTGTCTTACCGGTTTTTGGCTGAGCAACTATCAATGCGCGCTGTCCTTTGCCAATAGGGGTGAACAGGTCAATTATTCTCCCGGATGTATTACCGTCAGGATTTCCGGTAAGTTTAAATTTTTCAATAGGAAACAGAGGAGTAAGAAAATCAAAAGGAACTCTGTCTCGCACTTCCGCCGGTTCTCGCCCGTTTATCAATTCTACTTTAATAAGAGGGAAATATTTTTCGCCTTCTTTCGGCGGTCTGATACTACCTCTGACTGTATCGCCGGTTTTCAGACCGAATAATTTTATTTGTGATTGTGATACATAAATATCGTCTGGAGAATTTAGATAATTATAATCAGATGAGCGTAAGAAGCCATATCCGTCAGGCATTATTTCAAGTACACCTTCGCTTGTAACAATACCATCAAATTCAGAAGCAAGGTCAGCAGATCTGCGTTCATAATATTTAGTCCTCTGGGAGCCTTCTTTTTTTTCAGATTCATCAGTTTTCCTGATTTCTTTTATTTCCGGATCATTATTTTCGTTAAATAATGTTTCCTTTATTTCAGGAATAATGTCAGTTTCTATAGGAGTTTCAATGTCATCAGAAAAGGTTACTGGTACCGGAATATCTTCAACGATAACTGGAGCAAGGCTTTCATCACTCAATTGAACTGCAGTTTGGTCAACAACAAGTTCTTTCATATCAGTGGGAGGCGGAGGAATGGTATTTTCAGTTTTTTTTAAATTATTTTCATCTCCGTTTTTTTTCTTTGGCCTGAAAACACGGATACGATCTTTTTTTTCTTTTTGCAAGTCTTCAGTTGTTGGGTTCAGCGCCTGTTGGTCAAGGATCTTGTATATCAACTCCTGTTTTTTTAAAATTTCGAACTTGGGGACATTTAGTTCTTTGGCAATCTCTTTAAGCTCCGTGGCGAGCTTGTTATTAAGTTCAATGATGTCGTACATGATAAGGGGTTAAGTTAATAGAATAGATTAAATTAAATTAGGTTATTTTATAAAAGAATATTTTACAATTAATCAATAAAAAACTTGAGTTTTGTTTTGTTCAAGAAATAAATGATTGTTTAAATAAGGAAATGCGAATAAGGGAATCGCACTGCAATATTACAAAATATTTTTATAATACAAAACAAATTTTTAAAATTTTGGTTAAAAAAAAAATTGTTTTTCCGAAATAAATATATTATATTTGCATATGAATATTGATTAATATAAAAATAAAATGTTTTTCCCAGCATACATAACCACTGCCTATTCTGAAATAGCCTGCCCGGCAAGGCAGGAATATTTGCTGGTTCCTTCGTTTAAAGGGGGGGGGGAAACTTATGAAACCTATTACCCGGAACTTGCCGAAAGGCGCGTGGCTGTGCACGCACACAATTTAGCCTTAAACAATCCTTATTTTTTTTTGTTTATAAAACCATCGGCTGTTTTACAGGCAATTTGACTTTTTTTAGTTTACAAGAGGTACGCTTCGACTATTCAAATTTGCAATATTTAGATGATGCTCAATAAACTATAATTATGAAAATGAAAATTATTTATAAATTGCGAAACCTGCCACTGATATTACAATTGCCACTGCTACTGCTACTGCTACTGCTGCTGCTCCCCACCTTTTTATTTTCGCAAAGCGTAGGTATAGGCGCATATACACTTACACCCGATCCATCGGCAATACTCGATGTAAGCAGTATTACAAAGGGGCAGTTATTTCCACGAATGACAACAGATCAGCGGGATGCCATTGCTACTTTGTGTTCATGTACGCCTGCTGAAGGACTTCTTATATTTAACACTTCAACTAAATGTTTAGAAACTTATGTAAACGGTGCATGGCGTGATATATACTGTGCTGGCTGTGTTTTAGGGTCGAATGCTCCTTCGGCAACAAGCCAGTGTGAGGGAACAAAAAAAGTTGTAATACAAAGTTTTAGTCTGGCGGTTCTTTGTAATTGCAATGAAAATCTCACACAAGTTAATTTTACAACTACCGGAACTTATGCTGCCGCTGATGTTACAAAATTTCAATTATACCCAAAAGTCGCAAACAAATGTACGGAATTATTTTTATGACATCGCGTGCTGAAACGC